>MVQS01000412.1 GCA_002067855.1 Syntrophaceae bacterium PtaB.Bin038 | reverse complement strand
GATCGACGCCGACGCCGACGTGACGGCCTCCCGCATCGCCCACGAGGCCGAGAGGGGCACCGTGTTCACGCTCCTTGCCGCCGGGGCCTCGCGGGAGATCCTGCTGCCGGTGCTGGGGTTCCACAACGTGTCGAACGCCCTGGCCGCGGCGGCCGCGGCGCTCGGCGCGGGCTTCGGCTTCGACGCGATCTGCCGGGGGCTCATGGCCTTCCGTCCCGTGGGGGGGCGCATGGAGGTCTGGCGGCTCAAGAACGGCGCCTGCCTCATCGACGACACGTACAACGCCAACCCCGCCTCCGTCGCGGCGGCCCTCAAGACCCTGCAGGGGCTCAAGGGCGAGTGCAAGAGCACGGTCATCCTGGGCGACATGCTCGAGCTGGGCAACGAGGCGGAACGCTACCACGAGGAGATCGGCCGGGCCGTGGCCGAGACGGGGGTCGGCAAGGCCTACCTCCGGGGGGGCTTCGCCCGGGCGACGGCCAAGGGGGCCCTGAAGCGGGGGATGAAGGGCGACCAGGTGCTCGTCGACCTCTCCACGGAGGAGACGGTGGCCCACCTGAAGGCCTGCCTCAAGGCCGGCGACTGGGTCCTCGTCAAGGGCTCGCGGAAGATGAAAATGGAGGAGATCGTCCAGGCGATCCTGGGCACGATCGGGGTTGCAAAGTGAAAAGGACCTGTGATAGGGATACGACCTCAATCTGTAGGGGCCAAGCGCCTCGGCACCCCCAACTGCTTGTGCACCGGGTTGGGGTTTTGTATTTTGGAGGTCTGTCGAGTTGATCTATCACCTGCTGTATCCGCTTCACGAGACCATCTCGTACTTCAACGTGTTCCGGTACATCACGTTCCGGACGATCTACGCGACCATCACGGCGCTCGTGATCTGTTTCGTCGTCGGGCCCTGGCTGATCCGCAAGCTCGAGTCGCTGCAGATCGGGCAGTCCATCCGCGAGGACGGGCCCGACACGCACCAGGCCAAGTCGGGCACGCCCACCATGGGCGGCATCATGATTATCTTCGCCGTGGTGGTCTCGACCCTGCTGTGGGCGAACCTGACCAACGACTTCGTGTGGATGCTCATCGCCGTCACCGTCGGCTTCGGCCTCATCGGCTTCTTCGACGATTTCCAGAAGCTCACGAAGCGCAACAGCAAGGGGATCCCGGGGCGGACGAGGCTCGTCTTCGAGTTTGCCATCGCCCTGTTCATCGGGGTCATCCTCTACCTCAAGCCCAACTTCAGCCAGGCGATCACGATCCCCTTCTTCAAGACCATGCTGCCGGACCTGGGCTGGGGCTACATCCTCTTCACGGCCTTCGTGATCGTGGGGGCCGCCAACGCCGTCAACCTCACCGACGGCCTCGACGGCCTGGCCCTCGGGCCCGCGCTGATCTGCTTCATCACGTACCTGCTCTTCGCCTACTTCGCCGGCAACGCGAGAATCTCCGGGTACCTGCAGATCCCCTACGTGCCGGGGACGGGCGAGCTGTCCATCTTCTGCGGGGCCATGGTCGGGGCCTGCCTGGGGTTTCTGTGGTACAACACCTACCCGGCGCAGATCTTCATGGGCGACGTGGGTTCGCTCTCCCTGGGCGGGGCCCTGGGGACCCTGGCCATCGTGACCAAGCAGGAGCTGCTGCTGGCCATCGTGGGCGGGATCTTCGTGATGGAGACCGTGTCGGTCATCTTCCAGGTGGGCTGGTTCAAGATCTCCAACGGCAAGCGCATCTTCCGCATGGCGCCCATCCATCACCACTTCGAGCTCAAGGGGTGGGCGGAGCCGAAGGTCATCGTGCGGTTCTGGATCATCTCGATCATCCTGGCCCTCGTGGCCATCAGCACGCTGAAGCTGAGGTGAGAGCGCATCGTGGAGCTGCAGGGGAAAAAGATCCTTATCGTGGGCCTCGGCAAAACCGGGATCGCCGCGGCTCGCTTCGCGGCCGGGCGGGGCGCCGCCGTGACCGTGACCGACGAGAAGCCCGAGGCGGATCTCCGGGAGGCCCTGGGGGCCCTCGAAGGGCTCGCGCTGCGGGTCCTCACGGGCGGCACGGATGCGGCCGTTGTCGCCGGCCGGGACCTCGTCGTGCCCTCCCCCGGGGTGCCGCCCTTCAACCCCCTGATCCGCGAGGCCGAGCGGCGGGGCATCCCCGTCGTGAGCGAGATCGAGCTGGCCTTCCGTTTCCTCCGGGTGCCCGTCATCGCCATCACCGGCACCAACGGCAAGACGACGGTGACCGCCCTCGTCGGCCACATCCTCGCGAAGGCGGGCAAGCGCGCCTTCGTGGGCGGCAACATCGGCACCCCGCTGGCGGGCTACGTCGGCGGGCCCCAGGACGACGACTGGGCCGTCCTCGAGCTGAGCAGCTTCCAGCTCCAGCGCATCGAGACGTTCCGGGCGCGGGCGGCGGTGCTCCTCAACACGGCGCCCGATCACCTGGACTACCACGCCGACTACGAGGAGTATCGCCGGGCCAAGGAGCGGATCTTCGAGAACCAGCAGCCGGGCGACCTGGCCGTTCTCAACGCCGACGAGCCGGGATCGGCCGAACTGGCGCAGCGCCTCAAGGCCCGGGTGGCGTTCTTCAGCTCCACGGGCGTGCCCGACGAGGGGATGGGCCTCCGCGGCGCCGAGCTCGTGTGCCGCACGGGCGGCCGCGAGGTCGAGAGCTACCCCCTGTCGATGATCCGGATCCCCGGGCGGCACAACGCGGAGAACGTGATGGCCGCCGTCATGGCCGCCCGGTACGCCGGCTGCCCGCCCGGGGCGATCGCCGGGGCCGTGGAGAGCTTCAGGGGGCTGGCCCACCGGATCGAGTTCGCCGGGGAAAAGGGCGGCGTGGCCTTCTACGACGACTCGAAGGGGACGAACGTGAGCGCCGTGCTGCGGGCCCTGGAGGCCTTCGAGCAGCCCGTGATCCTGCTGCTGGGCGGACGCGACAAGAACGGGGACTTCAGGGCCCTGGGGCCGACGATCCGCCGTCGCGTCAAGGAGATGGTCCTCTTCGGCGAGGCCCGCGCGTCCATCGGCGATCAGATCGGCGGCCTCGTGAAGACGCAAACGGCCGCCACGATGAGCGACGCCGTTCACGCGGCGTATGCCGATGCCGCCCCCGGCGACGTGGTGCTGCTGTCGCCGGGATGCGCGAGCTTCGACGAGTTTCGCAGCTACGCCCACCGGGGCGAGGTGTTCAAGGAAACGGTGAACCGGCTGGAAGACCGGACAACGGCGGCGCGGAGGAACTGATCCCCATGGAGAGGCCCGCGAGGGGAAGACGGCCCGACTTCATCCTGTTCTTCATCGTGCTCGTGCTGATCGCCTTCGGCACCGTGATGATCTACAGCTCGAGCTACATGCTCGCCCTGCAGAAGTACGGCGACGGGTACTTCTTCCTCAAGAAGCAGCTGCTGTTCCTCGTGATCGGTCTCGCGATCATGATCACGCTCATGAAGACGCCCTACACGTGGCTGCGCGGGGTGGCCTACGCGGGCATGGGGGTCTCCCTGGTGCTCCTGGCGGTGATCTTCATCCCCGGCATCGGCGTGACGAAGGGCGGGGCCAGGCGGTGGCTCAACCTGGGGGTTTTCACCTTCCAGGCGGCCGAGCTGGTGAAGGTCCTCGTCGTGGTCTTCCTGGCCCACTACCTGACGCGCAAATCGGCCCACATCCAGGAATTCGTGAAGGGGTTCCTCGTGCCGCTGGGCGTCGTGATGGTGCCCGTGGCGCTCATCGTGAGGCAGCCCGACTTCGGATCGGCCGTGCTGATCGTGGCCGTGGCGCTGTCGGTGCTCTACATCGCGGGGGCGCGCTTCCGGTACCTCGCGGGCTCGGTGCTGGCCCTCGTGCCCCTGGCGGCGACCCTCGTCATGATGAAGGGGTACCGGATGGACCGCTGGAACACCTTCCTCGACCCCTGGAAGGACCCGCAGCACAAGGGGTTCCAGATCATCCAGTCCTTCCTGTCCTTCGGGTCGGGGGGGCCCTTCGGCGTGGGCCTCGGCGACGGGATGCAGAAGCTCTTCTACCTGCCCGAGCCGCACACGGACTTCATCCTCTCCATCATCGCCGAGGAGAGCGGCTTCATCGGGATCTGCACGGTCATCGTGCTCTTCGGGCTGCTGATCTTCCGGGGCTTCGTGATCGCCTTCCGGGTGCAGGACTCCTTCGGGAGCCTCCTGGCCGCGGGGATCACGATCCTGCTGGCGATGGAGGCCTTCATCAACATCGCCGGCGTCATGGGTCTCATCCCCACGAAGGGCATGGCCCTGCCCTTCCTCTCGTACGGGGGGACGTCGCTCATCGTGAGTTGCATGGCCGTGGGGATCCTGCTGAACCTCTCGACGTACCAGAAGTCGGCACCGCGGGGGGAGGCACCGTGAGGATCGCGATCGCAGGCGGGGGCACGGGAGGGCACCTCTTCCCCGGGGTGGCCATCGCGGAGGAGTTCCGCAGGCGAGACGGCGGGAGCCCCGTTCTTTTCATCGGGACGAACCGGGGGCTGGAGGCCCGGGTGCTCCCCGGGATCGGCTTCGATCTGGCCGTGCTCGACGTCGAGGGGGTCAAGGGCCGGGGCCTCGCGCGGTCCGTCGCGGCCCTGGCGAAGATCCCGCGGAGCCTGCTGCAGTCGAGGCGGATCCTCGGCCGCTTCGCCCCGGACATCGTGATCGGCGTCGGGGGCTACGCCTCGGGACCCGCGGTGCTGGCGGCCCACTTCATGGGCCTGCCCACGGCGATCGCCGAGCAGAACGCCATCCCGGGCGAGACGAACAGGATCCTCGGGCGCTTCGCGGACCGCATCTTCGTGAGCTTCCCCGAGACGGCGCGGTGGTTCCGCGCCGACCGGGTCCGGGTCACGGGCAACCCCATCCGGGCCGCCATCGCCGGGGCGCAGCGTCGGAACCGGAAGCCGGGCGATCCGTTCACGGTCCTCGTCTTCGGGGGGAGCCAGGGCGCGCACCGGATCAACCTGGCCGTCCTGGAGGCGCTGCCGCACCTGGCGGACATGAGGGAGAGGCTCCGGGTCATCCACCAGACGGGGAAGGACGATCTGGAAGCGGTGAAGAAGGGGTACGGCGATCATTCGATGGAGGCGGAGGTGCTGCCGTTCATCACGGACATGGCCGCGGCCTACGGGAAGGCCGACCTGCTCGTCTGCAGGGCGGGGGCCACGTCGATCGCCGAGATCACGGCAAGCGGAAAGGCGGCGGTGTTCGTCCCCTTCCCCCATGCCGTGAACGACCACCAGACGAAAAACGCCGAACTCCTTGTCAACAGGGGCGCAGCCGAAATGATCCCCGAGAGGGACCTCTCGGGGGAGAGACTCTCGGGGGTCATCCGGCGGCTCGCGCAGAACCCGGCGGCCGTCGAGGAGATGGGGCGCAGGGCGGCAGGGCTCGGCAACGCCCGGGCGGCGGCGGACATCGTCGACGAATGTCTGGATTTGGTGCTTCGCTCCAAATCCAGGGCATAAGGCAAAAGGCTTATGGCTTAAGGCAAGAAAAGGGATCTTTTATCTTTCACCCTAAGCCTTAAGCCCTAAGCCATACGCCGTCAAAAGTACCGGAAGAACCGTTCTTCGGGCTTCGGAAAAGGATGCCATGCAAAACGGAATCAGAAGAGACCTGATGAAGAGGAAGATCCGGCAGATCCACTTCGTGGGGATCGGCGGGATCGGCATGAGCGGGATCGCCGAGGTGCTCCTCAACCTGGGCTACGCCGTGAGCGGCTCCGACCTGATGGAGTCCGACACGACGCAGCGGCTCTCCTCCCTGGGGGCCCGCATCCACTACGGCCACCGGGAGTCGAACCTCGAGACGGCCGACGTGGTCGTCACCTCCACCGCCGTCAAGGCCGACAACCCCGAGGTCCAGGAGGCCCACCGGCGCAACATCCCCGTCATCCCCCGGGCGGAGATGCTGGCGGAGCTGCTCAAGATGAAGTTCTCCGTCGCCGTCTCGGGCATGCACGGCAAGACGACGACGACCTCCATGGTCTCCACGATCCTCGCCCACGGCGGGCTCGACCCCACCATGGTCATCGGCGGCAAGCTCTCCTCCATCGGCAGCAACGCGCGCCTGGGCGACGGGGAGGTCATCGTGGCCGAGGCCGACGAGAGCGACGGCTCCTTCCTGAAGCTCTCCCCCACGATCGCCGTCATCACGAACATCGACCGCGAGCACCTGGACTACTACCGGGACATCGACGACATCAAGGAGGCCTTCGTCCGCTTCGCCAACATCGTGCCCTTCTACGGGGTGACGATCCTCTGCATCGACGACGAGCACGTCCGGGAGATCTTCCCCCGGATCAAGCGGCGGACGATCACCTACGGGTTGACGGCGGGGGCCGACTACCAGGCGAAGAACATCTCCCTCGAGGGCCCCGAGTCGCGCTACACGCTCTACCACAGGGGGGTGCGCCTGGGGGAGATCACGCTGCACGTGCCGGGCCTGTTCAACGTGCTCAACTCCATGGCGTCCTTCGCCGTGGCCCGGGAACTCGACATGGGGTTCGACGCGGTGCGCGCGGGGCTGGCCGCCTACCGCGGGGTCCAGCGCCGCCTCGAGGTGAAGGGCGAGGTCAACGGCATCACCGTCGTCGACGACTACGGCCATCACCCCACGGAGATCCTGGCCACGCTCAAGGCCGCCCGGCAGCTCTGGAAGGGGCGCCTGATCGTCGTCTTCCAGCCGCACCGATACACGCGGACGCGGGCCCTGTACAAGGAGTTCCTCACGTGCTTCCCCGACGCGGACGAGCTCGTCCTGATGGACATCTACCCCGCGAGCGAGGCCCCCATCGAGGGCGTCTCCTCCTTCAACCTCTTCAAGGGGATCGAGGCCGTGGGGCACCGCAGCGCGCGATACATCCCGTCGGCCGACGGCATCGTGAGCCACCTCCTGGAGATCGCCCGGCCCGGCGACGTGATCATCACCCAGGGCGCGGGCAACGTCTGGAAGGTGGGATCGGAGTTTCTGAAGAAGGCAAAGGAGGAGAAGGCAGACCGCTGAGGCGGGCGGGGCGCCCCCTCCGCACCCCCGCTTCGGCGGCTGCCGTCCCTTTCTCAACAGAAGGAAGTTAGGAGGTTAGGAAGAGCAGAAGAGCGGACATGGAGAAAAGAATGTTTTTGATCCGCTCTTCCTCACTTCCGCTCTTCCTCACTTCGCTGCCAGGACGGCAAGGACGGTCATGAAGCAGGCAACGGGATGGAAACGGAAGCTGACCGAGCTGGCGACGGGCACGGTGCTCTTCGACGAGTGCATGGACCGCCACACCTCCATCGGCGTGGGCGGTCCGGCCGACGCGCTCGTCTTCCCGGAAAGCGCGGCCGAGGCGGGCCGGATCGTCGCCTTTCTGCGCGCCGAGGGCATCGCCGTCTTCTTCATGGGCAACGGGACGAACCTCCTCGTGCGCGACGACGGGTTCCGCGGCGTCATCGTTTCCACGAAGGCCCTGCGCTCGATCCGCGTGGAGGAGCGGGGCGGGGGCCGTGCCGCGATCCGGGCGGAGGCGGGCGCGTCGCTGGCCGAGGTCGTGGCCCTGGCGGCGCGGGAGGGACTCGCGGGCATCGAGTTCTGCGCCGGCATCCCCGGCAGCGTCGGCGGCGGGATCCGCATGAACGCGGGGGCCTGGGGCAGCGAGATGAAGGACGTCCTGGAATCCGTGGACCTGCTCAACGGGGAGGGGAACGTCCGGACCTTCCCCCGTGCGTCCCTGCGGTTCGAGTACCGCAACCTCGACCTGCCCGAGGGTGCCTGCGTCCTCGGCGGGATCTTCGACCTGGCCCGCGGCGACCGCGGGGCCGTCGAGGCCCGCATCCGGGAGATCCTGAGAACCCGCTCGGGCAAGCACCCCCTGCAGTACCGCAGCGCCGGCTCCGTCTTCAAGAACCCGAAGGGCGTGCCCGCGGGGCGGATCATCGACGAGGCGGGCCTCAAGGGGCTCACCCTCGGTGGGGCCCGGGTCTCGGAGATGCACGGCAACTTCATCGTGAACCTCGGCAGCGCGAGGGCCGCGGACATCATCGGGCTCATCGGGATCGTGCGGGACCGCGTCCGCGAGAGAACGGGCATCGACCTCGAGCCCGAAGTGAAGATCATCGGGGAGGAGTGAATTGAGACGATCGGTCCGTTCCACCGTCGAAACCAGAGTCAACCGGGTGCGCCGGCGCTCGAGGAAGATCCTCGTCGAGATCGGCAAGACGGTGCTGCTCATCTCCTGCGTCGCCGTGATCGCCTCGCTGCTGATCTTCGCCTACAACTTCGTCATCGTGTCGCCCTACTTCCAGATGAAGGAGGCGCTGGTCCGGGGAACCGAGCGGCTGCAGAGCGACGACGTCGTCGAGCTCACCGGCCTCAAGCCCTCGCAGAACATCCTCATGACGAACCTGGGCGCCGTGGCCCGCAAGGTCAAGGCCAACCCCTGGGTGAAGGAGGTCTCCGTCCGGCGCGACTTCCCCGACCGGCTCGTCATCGAGGTGACCGAGCGAAAGCCCGTGGCCCTCGTGGAGCGGGGCGACGGGCTGTACTTCATCGAGCGCGACGGCACGGCCTTCGAGAAGGTCGCGGCCGGAGAGAAGACGGACCTGCCCGTGCTCACGGGATTCTACCGCAAGGGCGTCGAGAACCGGGAGATGATCCTCAAGTCCCTCGAGCTGCTCGACTTCATGGCCTCGTACACGGAGGTCCCCGAGATCCGCCACATCTCCGAGATCCACGGCGACGACCTCTTCGGGCTGTCGCTCTTCGCCGAGGGCCTCTGCCTCAAGCTGGGGTTCGGGGACTTCGACACGAAGCTCCGGCGCCTGAAGCCCGTGCTGGCGGACCTGGCGAGGCGGCAGCTCTCGGGGTACTTCATCATCGACCTCAACAACCCCGCGAAGGTGACGGTCCAGCACCGGGAGTTCCGTGTGCCGGTGAAGGTGACGGGGGGCGTACGGGCCTGACGGAGAAGAGCTTGAGACGGCGAGAGGGTAAGAACGTTGGAGAACGCCGCAGCGGGCGGATTACGCGGCACGGTCCGCTTGGGAGGCGAAGGCTGAGGGCATTCACAGGAGTGAAGGAATGGCGAAGAAGATCAACATCGTGACGGGTCTCGACATCGGGACGACGAAGGTGACCGCCGTCGTGGCCGAGCGGACCAACACCGGCATCGACATCATCGGGATGGGCTCCCACCCCACGGAGGGGCTGCGCAAGGGGGTCGTCGTCAACATCGACAGCACCGTCGAGTCGATCAAGAAGGCCGTCGAGGAGGCCGAGTTCATGTCCGGCGTCGAGATCAGCAGCGTGTTCACCGGGGTCTCCGGCAGCCACATCAAGAGCCTCAACAGCCACGGCATCGTCGCCGTCCAGGGCCGCGAGGTCGAGGAGATGGACGTGCGGCGCGCGATCGACGCCGCGAGGGCCATCAGCATCCCGCTGGACCGCGAGATCCTGCACGTCCTGCCGCAGCACTACATCGTCGACGAGCAGGAGGGGGTCAAGAACCCCGTGGGGATGGCCGGCGTGAGACTCGAGGCGAAGGTCCACATCGTCACGGGGGCCACGTCCTCGACGCAGAACATCATCAAGAGCGTCAACCGCGTCGGTCTCGACATCGACGAGATCGTCCTGGAGCAGCTGGCCACGGCCGAGGCGGTGCTCTCGGCCGACGAGAAGGAGCTCGGGGTGGCCCTCGTCGACATCGGGGGCGGCACGACGGACATCGCCGTCTACCGCGAGGGCAGCATCAAGCACACGGCCGTCCTGCCCATCGGCGGCCACTACCTCACGAACGACATCTCCATCGGCCTGCGCACCCCCGTCACCGAGGCCGAGAAGATGAAGATCAAGTTCGGCTGCGCCAACACCTTCATGATCCCCCAGAGCGAGACGATCGAGGTGCCCAGCGTGGGCGGCCGGGAGGCGCGCAAGGTGTCGCGGCAGATCCTGGGCGAGATCATCGAGCCGCGGATGGAGGAGATCTTCTCGCTCGTCAACAAGGAGTTCGTCAAGGCGGGCTACGAGGACCAGCTCACGGCGGGGATCGTGATCACGGGCGGCACCGCCCTGCTGCCGGGGCTCCCGGAGCTGGCCGAGCGGATCTTCCAGATGCCCGTCCGCAAGGGGTATCCCATGGGAATCAGCGGGCTGACGGACATCATCAACAGCCCGCAGCACGCCACGGCCGCGGGGCTCGTGGTCTACGGCAGCCGGCGCGTGGCGCGGCGCGGCCCCCGCCGGGGCGGCGGGTGGTGGGGGCGGTCCGCCAAGCGGATGAAAAAATGGTTTTCCGAATTCTTCTAACGGGAGGAAGACGTATGTTTGAACTACTGGATGGAGGGACGGCGTCCAGCGGGACGGCCCGGATCAAGGTGGTCGGCATCGGCGGGGGCGGCGGCAACGCCCTGAACACCATGATCCACTACGAGCTGCAGGGGGTCGATTTCATCGCGGCCAACACGGATGCCCAGGCCCTTCGGGCATCCCTGGCGCCCCTGAAGGTCCAGCTCGGCAACGATGTGACGCGCGGCCTCGGCGCCGGCTCCGACCCCGAGATCGGCAAGCGGGCGGCCATCGAGACGATGGACTCCGTCAAGGCGGCGCTGGCCGGGGCGGACATGGTCTTCATCACCGCCGGCCTCGGGGGCGGCACGGGCACGGGCGGGGCGCCCATCGTGGCCGAGATCGCCAAGAGCATGGGCGCACTCACGGTGGCCGTCGTCACCAAGCCCTTCCTCTTCGAGGGGAAGAAGCGCGAGCGGCAGGCCGAGGAGGGGCTGGCGGAGCTCAAGAAGATCGTCGACACCCTCATCGTGATCCCGAACCAGCGCCTGCTCAGCGTGGGCGGCAAGACGATGTCGCTGCTCGAGGCCTTCAAGAAGGCCGACGAGATCCTCTACCACGCCGTGAAGGGGATCTCGGACCTCATCATGGTGCCCGGCCTCATCAACCTGGACTTCGCCGACGTGCGGAGCATCATGAGCGAGATGGGGCTCGCGCTCATGGGGACGGGGATCGCCAGCGGCGAAAACCGCGCCGTCGAGGCGGCCCAGCGGGCCATCTCGTCGCCCCTGC
The DNA here is from genome assembly GCA_002067855.1 of Syntrophaceae bacterium PtaB.Bin038. Classification (GTDB taxonomy): domain Bacteria; phylum Desulfobacterota; class Syntrophia; order Syntrophales; family UBA2192; genus UBA2192. Next base: position 658 of record MVQS01000412.1, on the reverse strand, counting down.
TGGAGGACAACTCCATCCAGGGCGCGCGCGGCGTGCTGCTGAACATCACGGCGGGGCCCGACATCACCCTCTTCGAGGTGAGCGAGGCCTCCGGCCTGATCCAGGCCGAGGCCGACGAGGAGGCCAACATCATCTTCGGCACCGTCATCGACGAGACCATGGGCGACGAAATCCGGATCACCGTCATCGCCACCGGCTTCGAGCAGGGCGGCAAGAAGCGGCAGAGCGCCCCCAACGTCTCGCACCTGAGCAGCTACCGCCAGCGCGAGGACCTGAGCACGCCGGCCTTCCTCCGCAAGGACAAGGAGAAGGCGGCGACGGCGGCCCAGGCCGTGATCCCCATGGGACCGGCCGGCACGGAGGAGGACGTGAACCTGGAGATCCCGACGTTCTTGAGGAGGCAGGCGGACTAGCATGGCCGGGAGGCACAGACAGGGCAGACCCTCCCTCCTGTCGAGCGAAGAAGGCACGGTGGAGGCGCCCTGGCGCGACCGGATCCGCATCGCGCTGGCCTACCCCAACCACTACCGGACGGGCATGTCGAACCTGGGCTTCCAGGCGCTCTATGCCCTGTTCAATGAATCCCCCTCTTTCCTCTGTGAAAGAGTCTTCCTTCCGGACCCCGGGGACGAAGGGGCCTTCTCCCCGGGGTCGACTC
>MVQS01000411.1 GCA_002067855.1 Syntrophaceae bacterium PtaB.Bin038 | reverse complement strand
TCTCCGTCGTCATCTCGAACGTCGGCATCCGGCCGCGGATGATCCGGTCCTGGCTGGTCAGGTCATAGGGAAGGATGTCGCCCGGCTCGCGCTGCTCACCGGGTTCCGTGTCGATCTCCCCCCCGGAGAGCCCTTTCAGGAGGACGTCGACCTCTTCCTGGGATAGGATGTTGGACATTGGCTTCGCCTGGCTTAGGGCTTAGGGCATAGGGCTCAGGGCTTAGGGCTCAGAAACAAATGCTTCTTCCCTTGCCTTACGCCATAAGCCTTCTGCCTTACGCCTGTTTTTTATTGCACCACGAAATCCGTGAAGTACACCTGGACCACCTTGCCCCTCGTGAGGTGGCTGTTGAGGCGCATGGCGATCTCTTCCTTGAGGCGCTGCTTGCCCTCGAAGTTGTTCAGGTCCTTGAAGCTCTTCACGGTGAGCACGCCGAGGACCATGTCCCGCACCTTCGGCCTCATCTGGTCCAGCTCGGCCGCGGCGAGCGAGTCCGAGAGCTCGAAATTCATGGTGATCTTGAGATAGCGGTCCGCGTCGGCGTCGGCCAGGTTGACGATGAACACGTCGGGGGTCCAGACGGCTCCGATGGGGGGCTTCGGGGGGGCCGCGGCTTCCTTGTCCGCCGATTTGTTCAGGAGGAAATAGGCCCCCGCGCCGCCGCCGCCCAGCACGAGCACGACGACCACCGCGATGATCATCCACTTGAGCATGGAGCCTTTCTTCTTTTCCTTACCGCCCTCGGCAGCCTGCTCTTCCGGCTTGTTTTTTTCGGTTTCCTTCGCCATGGCTCCAGGGTCCGCTCCTTCGTTTTTTTTCGTTTCCGATTCGGGCCGGACGGGCCTGCGGCCTGTCCGCCGCCTGTCCCGTCACCCTGCCGCCGCCGGGCCGCTTCCGACGGACAGGCCGCGGGGGCTCCGCGGGTGCACAGAGAAGAAGGAGCAAATTCCATACCAATCGAAATCGACGGATTTTCAAGAAATTCCGGCAGGCGAGACCCGCAGGCACGGGGGTGCAACGGGGGGGGCCGCATCGGGCCGTCAACCCGGCGGGGGCGGAGGCCCCACGGCGGGTCAACAAATTGACGGTGGGGGCGCGGGGCCGGGTTTCCCCCGTTGCTGCGGCATACCGCAATCGGGGGCAACCCGGCCCGGCGGGTTACCGCTTGATGTTCATCAGTTCGGCCATCATGGCATCCGTCGTCGTGATGACCTTCGCGTTGGCCTGGTAGGCCCTCTGGGCCGTGATCATCGTGATGAACTCCGTGCCGAGGTCCGTGTTGGCCATCTCCAGGGCGTTGGACGTGACCTCGCCCAGCCCTCCGGCGCCCGGCGTGTTGATGATCGCCTGGCCCGAGGTGAGGGTGGCGCTGAAGAGGTTCGAGCCCATCTTCTTGAGGCCCCAGGGGTTGGGGAAGTCGCCCAGCGCGATCTGCCCCAGCGACGCCGTCTGGCCGTTGGTGAAGAAGCCCGTGATGGTGCCGTCCTTCTCGATGGCGAGGCTGCGCAGCACGCCGGAGGGGTACCCGTCGTTGGCCAGGGCCTTCACCGTCGAGCTCGAGGCGTAGCCGGTGATCGTCTCGGCCTGGGCCGACGTGAGGTCCCACGTCAGGGTGCCCCCGTTTCCGATCACGGCGCCGTTGGCCAGGCCGCTGAACGCGACGGTGATGTCGGCGGGGTCCGCCTCGGTGTACGTGAAGGGGATGGTGAGCAGGTCGCCGTTTGCCCAGGTGCCGCCGAGGGTCACGGTGATGTCCGCGCCGCCGAAGCCGTCGAGGTCGATGAGAAGCGTGTCATCCACGTTGGTGACGCCGTAGCCCGTGACGGAGGCATTCGGATAATCCGAGGTGCTGTGGACGGACCAGGCGTTGACGCTGTCGCGCTGCAGCACGAGGCTGCCCGTCTGGTAGATCTGGCCGTTGTGGCCCGCCGCAAGAACCGCCGAGGCCGTCCCGCTGCCCGAACCTGTGGGGGAACCCATGGTCGAGCTGTAGACCTTCTCGAGGTTGCCCAGACCGTCGAAGGACAGCCCCGAGTAGTTCTGCGAGTCGGGGGCGTCGCCGTCCAGGGTGACGTACATGCCCCACTGGCCGTCGCCCTCGGTCTTCATGTAGGTCACGGCCAGCGTGTGGGCCGCCCCGAGGGAGTCGAAGACGGTCTGGGAGGAGTTGTACGTGCCGCCCGTGGCGGTCCGCGCGTCGAGGTTCAGGCCGATCGAGAAGTTCGTGGAGGCCACGGGGGCCGACTGGGCGTTTCTCGTGTTGATGTCCCCCAGCGTGGGCGTCCCCGGCGGGTAGCCCTGCACACGGTAGTTGTTGACATCGACGAGGAAGCCGTCGCCGTCGATGTGGAAGGCGCCGGCGCGGGTGTAGTACTGGGACCCCTCGTCGTCTTCGACGATGAAGAAGCCCCCGCCGTCGATGGCCAGGTCCAGCGCGCTCGTGGTGGACTCGAGGGAGCCCTGGCTGAACTGGGTGGCCACGTCGGCCACCGTGACGCCCTGCCCGATCTGCATGACGCCCGAGGCGCCGCCGGAGAGGCTCTGGCTCAGCACGTTGGCGAAGTAGGCCTTGCCGGCCTTGAAGCCCATCGTGTTGGCGTTGGCGATGTTGTTTCCGATGACGTCCATCTGCTTGGAGCTGGCGTTGAGCCCCGAAATGGCGATCCAGAGTGCGCTTCCCATCTCACGGTCCTCCTGGTTTCCCCGGTCACACGCCCGGTGTTAATTCGCATTGATCTTCTTCACGGATACGACGTCGCCGTAGGCGATCTCGCGGCCCCCCACGCTCAGGGTGACCGCCCCGTCCCGGTAGTTCACCCCCGTCACCTCGCCCTGGACCATGGTGTCGGCACCGACAACCCTGCCGGCCCGGTCGGCGGCGCTCACCTCGAAGGTGCACGTGCCGGTCAGCGAGCTCGGCGGGCTCCACGTCAGGGTGTTCAGGCCCTGCTTCTGGTTCTGGAAGGACAGGGCGTCGACGAACTCCCCGCCGGCGTTGTAGATGCGGACGAGGCCTTCCGCGGCGTCGCCCGCGAGCTGGTAGCTCAGCGCAACGGGGCTGCCCGCGGCCTGGACCGTGTTCCCCCTGGCCAGGACCTCCTTGCCGATGAGGGTGACCGCCTGCGCGCTGCTCAGCGACTGCTGCTGCCTGGTGAACGCGCTCAGCTGGGTGTTGATGTTCTGGAGCTGTTCGAGGCTCGAGAACTGGGCGAGCTGCGCGGTGAAGGCCGTGCCGTCCAGCGGGTTGAGCGGGTCCTGGTTCTTGAGCTGGGCGACGAGCATCTTCAGGAACTCGTCCTTGCCGACAACGTTCTTGCCGCTCGTTGTCGCGGCCGCAGTTGCGGTGCCTGCTGTCGATGTTACGGTGTTCGTCACGCTCATGATTCGACTCCTTCCGGTTCTGGGCCCTGTCAGGCAAAGACGCTCAGGCCGCCGTCCCCCGTCCGGATCGGCCTCGCAGGCGCTCCCGGGGGTGCGGGGTCCGTGTCCCGCCCGGTTTCCTGCTCTTCTTTCTTCCGGGGGTTCCCGCCGGCGAACCCCGCTTCCCGCCAGAAGCCCTGCCCGTCCTCGTCGGGCCGGTTCTGAACGAGGACCTCCAGGCGATCGATCTCGAATCCCCTGTCCTGCAGCGCGCTTCTCAGGTCGTCCATGCCGGCCTGGAGCATCTGCTTGACTTCCTGGTTGTCGGCCAGGATGACCATTCTCACGCGGTTGTCCTGGACGACCACGTCGAGGTCGAGCGTGCCGAGCCGGGGCGGCTGAAGCGTCAGGACCATGCGGCCCGATCCGTCCCGGAGGATCTGTGAGGCTCCCTCAAGCACCTGGCTGATCAAGGCCTGCGGCCTCGCAGGCGTCGGGTTGTCGATCCCCCTTCCCTGGAGCGCCGACATCGCGGATGGGCCCGCCGGTGCATCGCGCAGTTCCGGGTTCGTCCAGACCGCTCCCCCCTGCTTCTTCCCCTGGCCCGCCGGAGCGACCTTTTCCGGTGCAGGGTCGGACGTGCCGTTCGGCTCCTGCATGGCCTTGTCCGACTGCAGAGCGGCCTGGGGAACCTTGCCGGAACCTTCGGGCGCGTCGCCGCGCGCGGCGAACGCCTGCGGGGCCTTTGCCGGTTTGGCGGACTTCCCCTTCGACTGCGCCGGGGCTCCCTCGTCGCCCGAGAGGATCTTGAGCACCTCCCCTTCCTTTGCCGTCAGCGACTTCACGGCATTGATCCCCTCGCGGCGGTTCAGCGGCTCGCCGTTGACGTACCCGGTCATCCGGGCGGCCGTTCTGTGCGCCGACGCGGTCCCGTTATTCCGGATCATCTCCCGAAGCAGGGCATCCTCGGACGGCGAGAGGGTGCCGTTTGCCGGGGCCGCGGCGGCCTTCCCGGCATCGGCGGGTTCGCGTCCCGGCGCCCTGTGGGCGGCAGCCTTCACGGCGCGCCCGGCGATGTCCCTTGCGTGCTCCAGCGTCTCGGCCGCCTGCACTTCGACGGCGGGCATCCTGGGCGGCCTGCCGGCCGCCGCAAGCCTCCTGCCGGCCCCGACGGCGGGTCCCCCGTCGGCGTCCGGCCCGGGGGTCTTCGCTTTCGGGAGAGCCGGTTTCTTTTCCCCGTCCCCCTCCGCGCTCCCTGTGTCGAGCCGCCTGGATTTCAGGATGTCCGCAAACGACACCGTGAGGGCTGCCGCGGCGGCGTCGGCCGTCCCGGTCGATTCGCTCCTCTCGCCGCGCCGTTTGCCGGGTGCCGGCTCCGCGCCTCGAGGCGCCTCGGGAGGGGCGGCGGAATCGATGGGGAACTGCAAAGCAGAAGGATCCATGTCTGCTCCTCGGGTGGTTTTGCCCGAGCAGGGGAGCAACGCGTGTGCCATGGAAGAGGGGCCCGGGGTCCAGGGACCAGGGTCCAGGAAAGGGAGAATACGTTGATGCGCTGATATCATTGCGCAATTTCGGCATCCCGCCGTCTGAATCGCGGGTATCCCGCCTGAACGGCGACCTTCGACCCAGTGAGGCGCTCAACGCCTTTTGGGCAAATATTGCCTGCCGGTTCCCGCGGAGACGGGCAAATTTTACGAGGGGGGCGCACCTAAAGATGCGCCCCGTTTCTGCCGATGAATCCGTCGAGAAAGAACGGCACTGAGGACCGGAGCGACATGACGGCCATCGACGGAACGGGTGCAGAGCGGCTTTTCGCCTCCATGCAGGTCAACACCGGGCAGCTCGAGTACTACGCGGGCCGCGCGCTGGAGCGGGGGATCGAGCTCTACCGGAACAAGCGGTACGGGGCCGCCGTCGGGGAGTTCCGGATGTCCCTGTCCCTTGCGCCGCAGGCACAGAACGCCCTCGGCGCGGCGGAGCTGATGTCGCAGGCCTACCGGGCGATGGGGGATGCGCAGCGCGCCGTCGACTCCGTGAGGGACTTCGTCGAAAAGAACCGCTCCGCCGACGGGGCGCACGCCCTACTGGCACGTCTGCTGTTCCAGGAGGAGCGATACGATGAAGCCGTCACGGAATACGAGAAGGCCGTCGAGCTCAACCCCACCGCGTCGAACCGCTTCGCCCTCGGCCAGGCCTACCTGCAGACGGGCCGCTACGGCGATGCCGAGCGGGAATTCATGCGGGTGCGGCTGATGCTGCCGGACGACCCGGCCGCTCACCTGGGCCTCGGCCAGACCTACGCCCGGCAGGGAGACACGGACTCGGCCGTCCGGGAGTTCAAGGCGGCCATCGACAAGAAGCGGGACTTCTGGGACGCCTATGCCGAGCTGGGATACGTGTACGCCGACCGGGGGGAGATCGACCTCGCCGAGGACCTCGTCGGTCTGCTCGAGGAGAAGGCCCCCGCGCTCGCGGACATCCTCAGCCGATACGTCTACAAGGCCGACCCGCCGAAATTCGTGCTGGCCTATGCGGACAGCTCCTTCCCCTACAGCCTGCCCGCGGGAACGGCGGTTTCGAGCCTCGACGCCGGGCTCTCCGCCGCCGGCGCATCGAAGACCTTCTACGTGAAATTCCAGTTCGACAAGGAGATGGACAGGGAATCCGTGGAGACGACGACGAACTGGGCCATCCGAAGGTCCCAGGGGGGCGCGGCCGGGCTGTACAACTACGGCCTGTCCGTCCCGTCGACGGAGATCACCGTCGCCATGCTGCCGGACTATGTCTCCTACGATGCCCGGACCCTCACCGCCACGGTCTTCTTCACGATCCGCCAGAACGCGACGGCCGACGGCACCCTCGATCCCGGGCACATCGAGTTCAGCTTCCGCGGGACGGACCGCTTCGAGCGGAGGATGGACCCGCGGAAGGACCAGTGGACGGGCTTCTCGGGAGTCTTCTGATCGGGAACGGGGCACAGGTTTCAGGGACAGAGGAAACGGAAAACAGCCTTTTCAGACGAAGCGGGGATCGGCGCACATCGCCGATCCCCGCTTCTCTTGACTGAATGGACCGAAGAGACCGGACAGACCGGATCGACCCTCTTACTGCGCCGCCTCCGGCCTGTTCGGCGTGCCCGTGATCTCCCTGGCGATCTCGGCGGCCCGCTGTGCGCTGATGTGGCCCCAGATCGCGCCCGCCTTCTTGCTCTTCATGTTCATGAGGATCCCGGCGGCGAGCTTCTTGTCCATCTTCTCGAGCATGGAGCCCGCCTGGGCCGGCGGCGTGGCCTCGAACACGCCGGCCAGGTCCCGGAGCCTTTTGTCCTCGGCCGCCTTCACGGTGTCGAGCATGCCCGAGAGCCGGTCCTCGAGCCCCTTGAGCGCGTCGATCTTTGCGACGATCTCCCCTTTCAGGGCCTGCAGCTTCTTCTCCTCCTCCCGGATCGCGCTCTCGCGGCTGTCGAGCTGCCTCTCGCGGTCGGCCAGCGACGCGGCGAGCTTCCGCTCCCTGGCCAGGCTGTCCTCCGCGGGATCCTTCGCCGGCGCCTTTTCCTGCGCCTTCTGCGGCACGTTGGCGATGGCGTGGTCGAGATCGAGAACCGAGGCGGCCCCCGGGAGCATGCTCTGCAGCACGCCGCCCGCCGCCGCGAGCTTGATGACGATCAGCGCCACCACGAGGATTTCACAGAGAATGATCAGTCTTCTCATCGCCGGACCTCTTCAAAAAACGGATGATGCCCTGTTCGTCCAGTTCCACGGATTCCCTGTGGTTCCACTCTTTCCAGTACTGATCGAACTTCTTCTGCCTGAGGATCTCCATGATCTTCCGCCGTTTCACGGCCTCCGCGAGCTCCTCGCGCTTGGCCTCGAGCGCCTTCTCCCTGTCGGCGATCAGGACCACCTGGGCGACCTCCCGCTGCCTCAGGCCCCGGATGTACCCGAAGGCGAGTCCGATCTCGCCCGCGCTTAGGCTCCCGCCCTGCCGGCGCAACAGCTCCGCGAGCACGGCCTCCTTTTCGCCGCGGATCGAGCGGAGCCGCTCCTTCTCGGCCTCCAGGCCCCGGACCTGCTCGGAGAACTCCTGGAGGACCTGCTCCTCCGCAAGCTTCCGCACATTGAGAACCTGTTCAAACCGGAACCGGAACACCTCTCACCCTCTCACCCTCTCACCCTCTCACCCTCTCACCCTCTCACCCTCTCACCCTCTCACCCTCTTGCCCTCTACCCTCACTGGAACAGCGCATACAATTGCCGCCGGCTCTCCTCGAAACTGACCTTTTCGTTCATGTCCTGTCTCAGGTAGCCGTTGACCCGGTCGATCATCCTGACGGCGTAGTCGATCTCCGGGCTGCTGCCCGCCACGTAGGCGCCGATGTTGATCAGGTCCTCGGCCTTCCGGTACGTGGCGATGATGTTCAGCAAGTCGTTGGCGCGCTTGCGATGCTCGCCGTCCACGATGTCGATCATGACGCGGCTGACGCTCTCCAGCACGTCCACCGCCGGGTAGTGGTTCTTCGCGGCGATGGCGCGGGACAGGGCGATGTGGCCGTCGAGGATGGAGCGCGCCGCGTCGGCGATCGGCTCGTTGAAGTCGTCGCCCTCGACCAGCACGGTGTAGAGCCCCGTGATGCTGCCGCGCCCCTCGACGGGCCCCGTCCGTTCCAGCAGCTTCGGCAGAAGGCTGAAAACCGACGGCGTGTATCCCTTCGTGGCCGGGGGCTCGCCGACGGAGAGGCCCACCTCGCGCTGCGCCATGGCGAAGCGGGTGAGCGAGTCCACCATGAGGAGAACGTCGGCGCCCTGGTCCCGGAAATACTCCGCCACGGAGGTCGCCACGTAGGCCGCGCGCATGCGGATCAGCGGGTGTCGGTCGGAGGTGGCCACGATCACGACGGAGCGCCGCAGCCCCTCGGGCCCCAGGTTCTTCTCGACGAACTCGCGGACCTCCCGCCCGCGCTCGCCGATGAGTCCGATCACGTTCACGTCGGCCTTCGTGAACCGGGCGATCATGCCCATGAGGATGCTCTTCCCCACCCCGGATCCGGAAAAGATTCCCATCTTCTGGCCCTTGCCGCAGGACAGCAGCCCGTTGAGGCAGCGGATCCCGAGGTCCATGGGCTCCGCGATCCGTCCCCTCTTCAGGGGGTTGATCGGCTCTGCGTACAGGGGGTAGTCGCCCTCCAGCTCGACGGGGCCCCGGCCGTCGATCGGGTTGCCCAGGCCGTCGATGATCCGGCCCAGGAGCTTTTTCCCGACCGCGATCGACGCCTTCCGGCCGAGCGAAACGATCTTGCAGCCCGGTCCCACGCCCTGGAGATGATCCAGCGGCATGAGGAGGACCTTCCCCTTCCGGAACCCCACCACCTCGGCCCGGAGCGTCTCGCAGGCCCCGCCGTTCGCGTAGATGTTGCACATCTCGCCGACGGAGCTTGCCGGGCCGTGCCCTTCGACCATCAGGCCGATGATCTCGCTCACCGTCCCGTTCACCTTGATCGGGTTGATCTGGTCGAGGATGCGGTTGTAGCGGTTGAAATCCAGGGTCATGAACATACCCATGGCTTAGGGCTTATGCCTTACGCCTCATGCCTTGTGCCTTCCGCCTTCACGCCTTATGCCCGCTTTGCAGGAATGCCTTCAGGATCTCCTCGAGCTGCTGCTCCAGGGTGGCGTCGATCTCGCCGAAGGCCGTCTCGATGACCGCGCCTCCGGCGCTGATGCCCTCGTCCGCCTCCAGCGTGATCGAGCGGATCCCTTCGAAGCCCGCGATGAGCCCCGGGGTCAGCTTCGAGACCCTCTCGTGGTCCCGCGGGTTGAGCCGGATCTTGATGCGGTCCCGGTCCAGGACGCTCTTGACGGCCTCCCGCAGGACGCCGAGAATCACGTCCCGGTCCATCGCCACCTCCCGGCGGATGACCTTCCGGGCCACGGCGATGACAAGCTTGAGCACCTTCGCCTCCCCGCGCTCCAGGATGCTGCGGCGGATGTTCTCCACCTCGAGCAGGAGCTTCTTGAGGCTCTCGGCCGTCGCGGCCAGTTCCTTCTCCCGCGTCTCGCAGCCCTTGCGGTACCCCTCGGCATGTCCCCTCTCGTAGGCGTGCTTCACGGCGGCCTCGATCTTCCTCTCCGACTCGACGAGGATCTCCTCGACCCGGGAGCGGCGCGGGGGCGGCCCCTGGGAGAGGTTCTCGCAGCCGAAGTCGGCCGGCACGAAGCGGGGCGTCTCCGTCCGCGGGCCGTCCACGACCTTGACGTTTTCGGATTTGATGACCCGCCTAGACGAATGCATCGCCCTCCTCGCGCAGCAGCTGGATGCGGCCCTCCGCCTCGAGCCGCTTGCAGATGTCCAGGATGGCCCGCTGGCTCTTCTCCACCTCGGAGAGGCGCACGGGCGGCATCATCTCGATGTCCTCCTTGAGCATTTCGGCGCCGCGCTTGGACATGTTCTTGAAGATCTTCTCGCGGCCCTCGGCCACGACGACCTTGAGCGCCCTGGCGAGGTCCTCGCTGGAGACCTCGCGCAGCAGCTCCTGCATGCTGCGGTCGTCGAGCTTCAGGACGTCGTCGAAGGTGAACATGAGACCGCGGATCTCGGCGGCCAGCTCCGGGTCCGACCCGTCGAGCGAGGAGATGATCGCGCTCTCGCTCGTTCGGTTCATCCGGTTGAGGATCTCCGCCATGAGCCTGACGCCGCCGATCTCCTTCTCGCTGGCGGCCCCGGAGATCAGCTCGCTCTCGAGCGTCTCGGCCACGTCCTCGATGAGGTCCATGGGCACGCTCTTGAGGCTCGCCATCCTCCGTACGATTTCGATCTGCATCTCCGGGGAGAGGGACTCCATGATTTCCGCGGCCTGCTCGGGGCGCAGGTGCGCCAGGATCAGCGCCGTGGTCTGCGGGTGCTCCATCTTCGTGAACTCCTGGAGCATCTTCGGGTCGATGTCCCGCAGCTTCTCGAAGATGGGGTTCTCGCTGATCTTGCCTTTCTCGTCCTCGAGGGCCGAGAGGATGCTTCCGGCCTGCTCGGGGCCCAGGGCCTTGAGGACGATGTTCTTCGCCACGTCCTCCTTGACGGAGACGATCCCGCCCTTCTCCTTCGCCAGGTCGCAGAACTCCCTGGCGACGGCCTGGACGTCCCCCGCCGAGATGCTCGTGATCCGGCTCATGTACTTGCTGATGCGACGGACCTCCGCGGCGCGCAGGTTCTTCATCACCGACGCCGCCAGCTCCTCGTCGAGGGAGAGCAGAAGGACGGCTGCCTTTTCTTCGTTGGTCATGGGCAAACCCCGGCGAAAGGCATAAGGCGATTCGGAATAGGAATTTTTCCTCTGTCCCTTGAGCCGTAAGCCTTGAGCCTTCCGCCTGCCTTTATTTTATCCAATTCCTCAGCAGCTCGGCGAAGCGCTTGGAGTCCGCCGAGGCCATGTGCCGCACGATGTCGGCCTCCGTCAGCTCGCGGGACGCCTGCGGTGCGCCGAGGGAAAGCGTCACGCCGTCACCCCCCTTGAGCTCGCCCGCGGCCGCGGGCACTTCGCGGATCGAGACCTCCGCCTGCCGCCCCCGCTCGGCGAGCATGCGCACGAGGGGCTTCACGACGAAGAGCGCCGCCAGGACCGCCACGGCGAGGACCACCAGATACCGGACAAGGGGCAGGAAGGCCGCGAGCCTGTCCAGCCAGGACCTCTCGGGCAGGTCGGAGGACAGGTCCACCTTCTTGAACGGGACATTGGACACGACGACCTGGTCGCCGCGCTTCGCGTCGAACCCCGAGGATTTCTTGACGAGGTCCTCCAGCGCGGTCAGCTCCTTCTCGGGGCGGGGCTGGTACTCCTCGACCCCCTTGTCGTTCTTCACGTAGTTGCCGTCGACGAGCACGGCGATGGAGAGCTTCTTCACGTCGCCCACGGGCATGACGGTCTTGTTGACCGTGCGGCTGATCTCGTAGTTGATCGTCTCGTCGGACTTCTCGCGGTTGGACCCGGCGGGCCGCGCAGGGGGGGCCGCCGCCTGCCGGGCCGTCGTCGC
>MVQS01000410.1 GCA_002067855.1 Syntrophaceae bacterium PtaB.Bin038 | reverse complement strand
GCGGGGTTCGCCGTGGTGGCCAGCGAGGTGCGCAACCTGGCCATGCGGGCCGCCGAGTCGGCCAAGCTGACCGCCGCCCTGATCGAGACCACGACGAGCCGGGTGAAGGAGGGCTCCGCCCTCGTGTCGAAGACGACCGACGCTTTCGCCGAGTTGAACCGGAACACCGAGAAGGTCTCCGGGCTGGTGGCGGAGATCGCCGCCGCCTCGCAGGAACAGGCACGCGGAATCGGCCAGGTGGGAAGCGCCATCACCGAGATGGATAAGGTCGTCCAGCAGACGGCGGCTAACGCCGAGGAATCCGCCTCCGCCTCGGAGGAGCTCAACGCCCAGGCGGGCCAGATGCAGGCCGTGGCCGAGACCCTGATGCGGATCGTCGTCGGCTCGGAAACGGTCGCGGCGGGGGCGAAGAAGCCCGTCGCTGCCTCCACGGACCTCTCGGCGAAGATCTCCGGCGCGGTGGGACCCGGGAAGCTCCCGAAGACCGGGCAGGTCCTCCCGCCGGAGCGCGACGGCGGCTTCAAGGACTTCTAGCCTGTACCTCCGATGTCGCAGACGGAAAGGGCATCCCGCGGGATGCCCTTTCCGTTCCTGCGCCCGGGTCCTTACCGGACGTTCTCGCCCGCGTGTTCGAGCTCCGCGATGACCTGGGCGCCGAGCAGGACGATGATCGCCACGGCCTCGACGCTCAGCAGGAACACCACCAGCGACGCGAAGGAGCCGTAGATGAGGTTCACGAAGGTGTAGGTGCGGTAGTACCAGACGATCGCGCGGCGCGTGATCTCCCAGAGGACCGCGGCGGCGAGCCCCCCCAGGAGCGCGTGCCGGAACGTGGTGGGCCCCACGGGCAGCACGAGGTAGAGCGTCGTGATCAGGAAGACCTCCGCGGCGAGCCCCAGCAGGTAGACCGCGATCCCGAACACGAACCCCAGGGAGAGGTCGAGGCCGAACAAAACCAGTTTCGCGCCGACCAGGGGTTCCAGCAGGATGTTGACGGCCGACAGGAACAGGATGCTCAGGGCGATGACCAGGATGAACGCGTAGGGAATGATGCTCGAGATCAGGAAGTGCCGGCGCCGCTTCCTCACGCGGTGGAATATGGCCGAGATGGCGCTCTCGAGGACCGAGAAGGCAATGGAGCTGAAGAACAGCAGGACGAGGATGCCCACCGTGCCGATCACCCCCCGGTATTGCAGGAAGGCCTTGACCTGCTTCGTGAAGGCCGCGGCGTAGCCGGGCATGAACATGCCCATGTAGGTGGACACCGTTTCCAGCAGCCGTTCCGTCTCCACGACGTGCGAAAGCACGATGAGGATCAGGATCAGCATGGGGATGATGGACAGCAGGGTGTAGAAGGCGACGGCCCCGGAGAGCAGGAGACCCTGGTTTTGCCGGAAGCGGACGAGAACACGGCCGAGAAAACCGGCGAACCGGCCGAGCACCCCCAGCGCCTTGTACACCTTGACCATTGCGCGACCCGAATCGTCAGGATGAGCCCCGTGCCCGCCCCGCAGGGCATGCGTCCGGAGGCACTCCGAATGATAGGCGATCAGGGGTCAAGGTTCAAGGATAAAAGGAAAAGGGGGGATCGTTCAGTGCAGCGCGAGGGGGAAATCCGTGCCCGCGCCCCAGCTCACGGGGTACTGCGCCTGGCCCCGGTGCCTCTCCGTCAGCTCCGGGAGCTTCTCCTTGACGTAGTGGATGAGCCCCTCGACGGTCACCTTCTTCTGCCCCGCCCTGCCCTGCAGTCCCTCGAGGAGCGAGTAGGTGAACACCCCGTGACCCAGCGCCTTGATCTCGGCGGCGTACTGCCGGTCCGTCGAGGCCGAGACGATGTAGGTGCCCGTCGAGCGGGCGAGCTGCACGAGGGCCTTGCGCGCCTCGGTGCTGCGCATGGCGAGCACGAGCCTGCCGGACTTGCAGGCGTCGATCATCACGAAGACCTTCTGGGCCCTGCACTGCTTGATCGACTCGCTGATGAAGGCGTTGGAGATGCCGCCCGTCCGGAGCTCCTGCTCGATCTCGGGCGCCGTGACGTCGTGGGGGATGAAGTACCACTCCTCGCCCACCGTGTCGCCGTGCCCGGCGAGGTAGATGAGAAGCGTGTCCTGCGGCGCGGCCTTCTTCCCCACCTCCGCGAAGAGCCCCCGGATCGCAGGCCCCGTCGCCTGCTCGCTCATCGCCGGGTAGACGTGCACGTTCCGGAAGAGCTTCTTCACGGCGGCGGACTGGAAGAAGCCGATCACCCCCTTCGCGTCGGTCTCTGCGTAGGTCAGGTTCAGGGCCGCGTTGCGGTAGCGGTTGATCCCGACGACGACGAGGTGCAGGTCGCTCTCCTTCTCCGCCCCCCGGAGCGTGACGGTGATCTCCATGGGGCTGCTCTCGACCTGTTCGCGGCTCAGCGCGACGACCTTGAGCCGGTTCTCCCCCTCGACGAGCTTGACCCGGAAAAGGTGCTCCTCGGTGCCGCCTTCCCTCGTCACCTTCCCCGCCGCCTCGCGGGGGAGGAGTTTTCCGTTCTGGTAGAGCCGCACCTCCGCGATGCCGCCGCCCTGGTCCTCGGCGATCACCTTGATCTCCTGCTCGTCGCTGTCGAACTGTCCGCCCGGCAGAGGCGACACGATGGCCGCCTCGGGCGGGGGCTTGATGCCGGCACGTTCGATGTCGGGCACCGCCTTCACGCCCAGCGAGGCGATGACCGTCGCGTCGTCCTCGACGGCCTTGACCGCCCGGGCCGTGACCTCGGGGCGGTAGAACCGCTCGAAGAACCGCGAGACGGGGTAGAAGCTCGCCGCCCTGTCGATCCCGTTGTTGACGTGCCAGCCGATGAGCTCGTCGCCGCCCTCGCTGGCGTCGTAGTAGCCCGCGGGGGTCCACAGGACCCAGCGCTTGCGGTCGCTGTGGGGGTAGAAGGCCGCCAGCTCCCGTCCGTCCTTCATCCGGTACCACCGGATCGTGCCGTCGCTCACTCCCGCGACGGCCAGGCTCCCGTCGCGCGAGACATTGAGTGCCCTCACGGCCCCCGGGACGGAGCGGAACCAGAGCTCCTTGCCTTTCATGTCGAAGCGGTAGAGGCCCCACCACGTGCCGTAGAGAAAGCTCTTGCGGTCGGGGACGACGGCGTAGGAGGTCCCCTGATCACGGTGGCGCAGGGGAAGCGGCCTGCCGTTGAGCTTCGGCTCGAACTTCAGCAGCCAGTCCGTGAGCTCGAACCCGTCGGCCTTCAGAAGGGGATCGAGCATGCCGGGGGACGGCGCCGGGTTGAGTTCGATCTGTTTCGTCTCGACGGAGAACTGCGCCGGCACGCCGCGCTCCGGGAGAAAATCGAACCGCACCGTCACGGCGTCCGGCGAAATGGAAAAAGCCTTTTCCGTGTAGTGATCCAGGTTGGGGCTCTTGACGAAGATCTCCCGGCCCGTCGAGTCCAGCAGGCCCATGTCGCCGTTAACGCCCGCGTAGGCGACCCGGCCGTCGCGCAGCGCCAGGAGGCTGCGGATGACCGCCCTGCTTGCGGGCAGGTAGGACGGCGAGTGAAAATTCCCGGTGGGCCAGCGGACGATGACGTTTCTGCCCTTCTGCCCGAAATTCCCCGCCGCAAGGAGAAACTTCCCGTCCGGGGACCAGGCCACGGCAAGCAGCCGGGGGGTGCGGAAGGGGGTCTTGCCCGCCAGGGGCGATTCGAACGGGATGAGATCGGTTGTCGAATGGATGCCGACCCGGCCGACCTCGAAATACCCCAGGGCGATCAGGGAGCCGTCCGGCGAGAAGGCAACCGAGGAGGGGCTGTCCTCCTTTGCGACGGCCTGCTTCGCAATCCGCCTGAGCTGCCCGTCGTAGAGCCTCAACGCACCGTCGATGGAGGAGACCACAAGCCTGCCCGCCGCGTCGAAGTCCATCCCCCAGATCGTATCCGCGTAATCGCGATCCTCGCCTGCCTTCGCCACGTCGATCCGATGGCCCGAGCGGGTGATGGAGAAGACCCGAAGCCCCGCGCTCGCCCGCAGGCCGGCGGCCAGCATGCGACCGTCCCGCGAGAACCGGAGCCTGGTGATGGACTCGGGAAGCCCCCCGATCCGCCTGAGCAAGCGGAGGCTCTCCCGGTCGAAGAGATAGATGCTGCGGCTTTTTTCCGAGTCCCGCGTCCTGCCGCCGCAGGCAATCGTGCCGCCGTCGGGGGAGACGGCCACGGCCAGGATCGCGCCGTCCCCGAGCCTGCCGACGGGCGGCCTCAGGGTCCCCAGCAGCCTGCCCGTCGACGAGTCCCAGATGCGCACCGTCTTGTCGATGGAGCCCGTCACCAGCCAGCGCCCGGCCTCATCGGCCGCCATGTCGCGGATCGAATTGGAATGGAGGCCTGCCTCGATCGTCAGGATCGGCTCCGTGGGGATGGACGGGCCCGAAGCGACCTGCGTCGACTCGTCGGGCTGGGCGCAGAGGGGAAGCGCAGAGGCCGCGGACAGCAGCGCGGCGGTTAGAAGGGCCAGGGTCTGGACGATCCGGCGGGGATGCATGGCTTACTTGCCCCTGCTGGGATGGGCCTGACGGGGGTCAGGCGCGGGCTGGGTTGTCCTGCCTGGCGGGCACTAGAGCTTGTCCCATTCCTCCCACTTGTAACCTTCGAGAACCTCGACCATGGCGTCGATCTTCTTCTTGTCGGCGTCCTTGTACTCCTTCCAGAGGTTCACGCAGGCATCGGTGATGGGGCCCGCCATCCCGGCGACGGCGGCAAGCCCCGGCAGCGCCCGGTTGGACGTGCTGCCGGACTCGATGAAGGCCCGGAACTTCTCGTTCACCGTCACGAGCCGCTTCACGTCCTCGTTGAGCATCTCCCGGAGCTGGGACTCCTTCATGCTGCGGCTGGTGAGCGACGTCTGGAGCTGCTGGATGATGGGGTTCCCGATGGACTTGGCGTCGGTGTAGTAGAGCATGGCCTGGGTCAGCTTCTTGGGCTGCTTCTTGAAGCTCACCTTGGCGATCTTCGCGTAGCCCACGGACTTCTCCCGCTCCTCGCTGAGTTTCTTGAGTTCCTTGGACACGTCGCAGAAGGTCCGCTCGACCCCGGGGGGGCCGAAAAAGAGGATCACGACGGCGGTGATCAGGATACCCGCCTTGAGCCGGCCCGCTGACATCATCGAAGCACCCCCTCCGCAGGTTAAAACGAGGGAACAAAAAACCCCGCTCTCCTTCGAGAAACGGGGTTTTCACGATCGGTCCATGGCCCACCTTGCGGACGTGGAAGGGTTCAAGCCGTGACGATACGCAATGAATGGTCCTATGAAGCCCTTCTAAGCCAGATTTCCCAAAAATTCAAGGGCTTTTTGATATGTCTATCTCTGTTTGTCCTTCCCGAAAGCCCTCGCGAAGGGGTTGTTGAAGGGGGCGGGCTCGGGTTTCTTCTTCTCCGGCTTCTGCCGGTCCTGCCGATGCTTCTCCGGCCTGCGCTCCGGCCGCGGGCCCTTATCCGGCGACGCTTGCGCAGGGGGCGCCTTCCTCTCGCCCGTGGCGCCCTTCTTCATCGAAAGAGAGATCCTCTTGCGTTCCAGGTCCACCTCGAGGACGGTCACCTCGACGCGCTGGGCCACCTTCACGACCTGGTTGGGGTCGGAGACGTAGCGGTCGGCCAGCTGGCTCACGTGCACGAGGCCGTCCTGGTGGACGCCCACGTCGACGAAGGCCCCGAAGGCCGTCACGTTGGTGACGACGCCGGGCAGCTTCATCCCGGGCCGCAGGTCCTCGGGCTTCTCGACGCCCTCGGCGAAGACGACGGCCTCGAAGCGCTCGCGGGGGTCGCGGCCGGGCTTGGCCAGCTCGGCCATGATGTCCTTCAGCGTGGGAATGCCGACCTTCTCGGTTACGTACTTCGTGATGTCGATGACCTTGCGCTTCGCCTCGTCCTTCATGAGATCGACGACGGAGCAGCCGAGGTCGCGCGCCATGGCCTCCACGACGGGATAGCTCTCGGGGTGGACGGCGCTTGCGTCCAGCGGGTTGACCCCGTCGCGGATGCGCAGGAAGCCCGCCGCCTGCTCGAAGGCCTTGGGACCGAGGCGAGGGACCTTGCGCAGGGCCTCGCGCGCGTCGAAGGGGCCGTGCTCGTTTCGGTACGCCACGATGTTGGCGGCCAGCTGGGGCCCCAGGCCCGAGACGTAGGTCAGCAGCTGGGGGCTTGCCGTGTTGACCTCGACCCCGACGGCGTTGACGCAGCTCGACACGACGTCGTCGAGGCTTCGCTTGAGGGCCCCCTGGTCAACGTCGTGCTGGTACTGCCCCACGCCGATCGCCTTGGGGTCGATCTTGACGAGCTCGGCCAGCGGGTCCATGAGCCTGCGGCCGATGGAGACGGCGCCACGCACGGTGACGTCGTGATCGGGGAACTCGTCGCGGGCGACCTGCGAGGCGGAGTAGACCGAGGCGCCGCTCTCGTTGACCGGGATGACCTGGATGCCGGCAAGGCCGAGGCCGCGGATGAAGGCCTCCGTCTCGCGGCCCGCCGTCCCGTTGCCCACGGCGACGGCCTCGATGGAGAACGTCTTGACCAGTTCCCGGATCGTCGCGGCAGCCTTCACCTTCCCTTCCTCGGAGAAATGCGGGTAGATCGTGTCGCTGTGCAGGAGCTTGCCCTGCCGGTCGAGGCAGACCACCTTGCAGCCCGTGCGGAAGCCCGGGTCGACGGCCAGGACGTTCTTCCTCCCCAGCGGGGGCGCCAGCAGGAGCTGCCGCAGGTTGTCGGCGAAGACGCGGATGGCCGCCTCGTCGGCACGCTTCTTCGTCTCGAGGCGGATCTCCGTCTCCATGGACCAGCACAGAAGCCGCCTGTAGCAGTCGTGAACGGCCTCGCGGACCTGCTCCGAGGCGGGCCCCTGCCCCGTGATGAACTGATCCTCGAGAAGCTTCAGGGCCTCCTCTTCGGGAGGGGCGATGCCGAGGCTCAGGACCTTCTCGTTCTCCCCGCGGCGCATGGCGAGCACACGGTGGGAAGGCGCCGAGGCGACGGGCTCCTCCCAGGCGAAGTAGTCGCGGAACTTCGCGCCCTCGGCCTCCCGGTCGGCGATGACCCTGGACCTGAAGACACCCTTCGCGGCGAAGAGGTCGCGCATCTTCGCGCGGGCCTCGGGGTTCTCGTTGACCCACTCGGCGATGATGTCCCGGGCGCCGGCCAGGGCGTCGTCGGCCGTCTCCACGCCCTTTTCGGCATCGACGAAGGCGGCCGCCTCGGCGGCGGGGTCCGTCGCGTGGTCCTGCGCGAAGAGAACCGCCGCCAGCGGCTCGAGCCCCTTCTCCTTCGCGATGGTGGCCCGCGTCCGGCGCTTGGGCCGGAAAGGCAGGTAGATGTCCTCGAGGACGGCCATCGTCCCGGCGGCGCTGATCTTTTCTTTCAGCTCGTCGGTGAGGAGCTGCCTCTCTTCGAGGGATTTCAGGATGGCCTCGCGGCGCCTGTCCAGCTCCGCCAGCTGCTCCAGGCGGTCGCGGATGCCGGTGATGGCCACCTCGTCGAGCGAGCCCGTGGCCTCCTTGCGGTAGCGGGCGATGAAGGGCACCGTGCCCCCCTCCTCGAGCAGGCCGGCGACGGCCCTCACCTGGCCGGGGGCCAGGCTCAGCTCGGCTGCGATGGTCTCGACATGTCTTTCCTGCATGATCTCCCCCGAGAAGGTCGGCGATTGCGTCAACAGAAAAACGCTCCGGCCGACAGCCGGAGCGCCCTTTGAGCGAATTGGCGGAAGTGCATGGGAATCGAACCCACCTGGGAGGGTATCAGCCCCCCACACTGGATTTGAAGTCCAGGAGGCCCACCAGTGACCTGCGCACTTCCGGGAAGGGTAAGATATCGAAGGGGCTGGAGAATGTCAAGACGATCTCGAATCGCGAAAGTCCTTGCCTCCGTCGCCGAATGCGCTATAGTGGATACGACGTCGCTCTCGCTCCAGGGTTCACGCCTTCAACTCCCGGGGGTCATTCGACTTCTCATCCGATCTTCCCGGCTTGCGTTTGAGACTGCGTCGCAAATCGAAATTTGTCGTTCCGGGCAATCGAAGCGCGACCCGGAAACCGGTCGTTTCAGTCCGTTCCGGAACCCCGCTTTCTCGGGGATGACCTGTGGATTGCCCTTTCCCTGCTGCGACGCAATCACCTTGCAAGACAAGAGTGCTTTCACGTTCCGAGTACAGGCACCGTGACGAAAAGAACACCGCGCACCGCCGGGCCCGGCTCTGCACCGGCGCCATTTCCGCGGCGCGCGGGCGGGTTCGGGAGGGCCCTGCCGGGCGTCCGCTCCCGGCAAGGGGTCGAGCGGGAAAGCGTTGAGGGGTATCAGGAACAAGAACCGCCAAGAAGGAGGGAAAGGCAATGGCTACGATTCGTTCGCGTCATGGAAATCCGCTGTGGTCGAAGTGGTCCTCGAACCGCGGACAGGGTAACGCGTCCTTTCTGATCATCACGGTCTGCATCGTCGCCCTCGTCGTGATGCAGATCCGCTACTGCGCACCCGCGCCGCCTCCTGCAGCCGTGAAGCCGCCCGAAAAGGCCGTTTCGGACGCGGCGAAGGCCGTCATGGACCGGCTCGGGAAATTCCTGGCGGTCAAGCTGCCGAGCGGGGTCGAGCTCAATGTCCCCGAGCTCGGCGTCGAGAGAAAGCTTATCGCCTTCATCGAGGACAAGAGCAAGCCCGTCGACAGGGAGACCTGGTTTTCCTTCGACCGGCTGGAATTCGAAACGGGCAGCGCGACGCTGAAACCGGCGTCGGCGGAGCAGCTGAAGAACATCGCCGAGATCATGAAGGCCTACCCGAAGGTCTCCCTGAAGATCGGCGGGTACACGGACAACGTGGGCAGCGCGGACGCAAACCTGAAGCTCTCGCAGCAGCGCGCGGAAAACACGATGAAGGAGCTCGTCAAGCTGGGCGTCGACGCGAAGAGGCTGGAGGCCCAGGGGTACGGGGAGAAGCACCCGGTTGCCGACAACGCGACGGAGGAAGGCAGGCAGAAGAACCGCAGAATCGACCTTCGGGTCACGAGGAAGTGATCCCCGCCGCCGTCCCGCAGCGGCCGGACGGGCATCTGTGAACCCGGGAAGAGGGCTGCCGGGAGACCGACAGCCTGAACCCCGTCATCGCCGCTCAGCGGACAACCCGGCAGATGCCGGGAGCCCCGGCGGTCGGATCGGCCGGGTTCGGGGGGTCACTTCTGCCCTGCACGCTTTTTCAGCAGCCAGTCGATGACCTCGCCGGACTCGACCTGCTCCTGCTTCTGGGGCGCCGTCTCCCGGCTCGCCGCTCCCGCCCGGTCCGCGGCAGGGGCGCTATCCCTTTCCTCTGTCGGGGCGGAAACCCCGGCGGCCGGAGACGGGCGGCTCGGGCCTTTGGCCGATACCCGCCGTACCCGCTCCGCAGCCGGCTTCGTAACGGTCTGCCGGGACTTCCTACGTTCCTCGCGGGCCTCCGGCACCCGGCCCGGCTCTTCGGCGGGTACCGCAGCGTTCTCCGCCGATGGGGCGGTCGGGGAAGCGACGGGTTTCTTCACCGCCGCGGTCGGAGGGGCCGTCGTCGTCCGGCCCCTCAGCACGACGGACGCAACGACGATCAGGGCGATGAGCAGGCTCCCGAGGACCGCGTAGGCGACCCAGCTGCGGTTCCGGCGCCGGACCTGGCCGGCGGGGATTCCCGGCTCGTCCTCCTCGTCCGCTTCGTGGGCCTTCTCCGAACCGTCCGCCGCGGCCGTCTCGAACGAGTGATTCCCCGCGGGTCCGTCAGGCGCCGCTTTCTCCGCCGGCATCAACTTCAAGGCCTCCCGCACTGTGTCCTGGGGGACGAGCTGCTCCCCCAGGTAAAACGCACGGGACAGGGCGGCCTCGCAGGCCCTGTTGACCAGGCCTGGAACCCCTTTGGAGTAGATAAAAATCTCCTCGACCGCATCGGACGTGAACAGCTCCCGTTCGCACTGGGTGACCCGGAGACGGTGCCGGATGTACTGCGCGGTCTCATCCCTCGTCAGGGGATCGAGCGTGAGTCTCGCGCCGGCGCTCTCGAAGAGATCCCGGTGGGCCTCGTCGTTCACCAGCTCGCGAAAGCGGGGTTCGCCGAAAAAGACAAGCTGCAGCGGCGGCACGCCGTTCTCGGCCGGCCTGCAAATCTGCGACAGCTCGCGCAGGCTCGAACCGTTCAGACGGTGGGCATCGTCGACGATCAGGACCGCGGGCCGTCCCAATGAGCCGGTCCGGCGAAGAAACTCCGAAAAGCGCCCGGCAAAGGATCCCCGGCCTTCCGGGTCGGCGCCGATCCCGAAGGCCCTCTCGACCAGTTTCAGGAAATCGATGCCCCTGTACTCCATGCAGGGAACGACGACGGCCAGAGTCCGGTCGCCGAGTTCGTCGACCACGGCGTTGGCCAGCAGCGTCTTTCCCGTCCCCGCGGCACCCAGCACCACGTGTACCCCCGCCCCGTCGAGGATTCCCCGAACCAGGTCGGCCACGATCTCCTTGCGCTTTCCCCCGAGCCAGAGAAACTTCGGGTCCGCGTCGGCCGTGAAGGGGTTTTCGGTCATCCTGAAATGGGCCGGATACATGACGGACCAGAGCCTCGCGGGATCGCGCCCGCGGCCTACGTCTCTTCCCTTCCGGGCCCTGCCTTTCATGTGCAACGGTCCTCGCTATTCCGAAAACATCTTCTTGATGGCATCCAGCACGGGGTTGACGGCGCGGGGCTTCTCGGGGGCACGGCGCCTGGCGGGCTGAATCACTTTCGTGACGCAGTCGTACTGCTCCCACCCCTTCAGCGGCGCGTTGAGGTCGACGGTCTTCCACTTCGGGTGGCCGTTTGCCTTCAGCCAGTCGAGATTGTCGTGGACGATCTTGGCGACCTTGCCGACGTTCTCGCAGTTGGATCCCCGGAAGTCGTACGAGATGAGAACGGCCTTCACGGCGACGGTGCTGACCGCCTGCGGCTGCCACGGGTAGGTGTTCGCGGGGATCTGCACGGCCGGG
>MVQS01000409.1 GCA_002067855.1 Syntrophaceae bacterium PtaB.Bin038 | reverse complement strand
GCCGCAGCAGGCCCCCTTCCGCTTCATCGACGAGATCCTGGAGCTCGACGAGACGCACATCGTCGGGGCCTACCGGTTCCGGGAGGACGAGTCGTTCTACAAAGGGCATTTCCCGGGGCGGCCCGTCACGCCGGGAGTGATCCTCGTGGAGGCCATGGCCCAGACGGGGGTCGTCGCCTTCGGGCTCTACCTCGTCATGTCGCAGGGCCGCGAGGAGGAGCTGAAGAAGGGGGGCCTGACCACGCTCTTCACCGTCATCGAGGCCGTGGAGTTTGCGGGCATGGTGAAGCCGGGCGAGCGCGTCATCATCCGGGGGGAGAAGATCTATTTCCGAAAGGGAAACCTGAAGGCGAAGGTCGGCATGGAGCGGGAGAACGGGGAACCCGTCGCATCGGGCGTGCTGGCCGGCATGGGAGTCAACCTGCAATGAGAACGAGGATTGTGATCACGGGTCTGGGGATCATGGCGCCCAACGGTCATGGTCTCGGCGAATACGAGAAGGCGCTCCGCGAGGGCCGCTCGGGCATCCGCTTCATCCCGCAGCTCAAGGAGCTGGGGTTTGCCTGCCAGGTGGGAGGCGTCCCCCAGGGTTTCGAGGAGCTGCGCACGAAATACTTCGACGCCGAGGACCTGCTCTCGGTGAACGACAACATCGGCTATGCCTGCATCGCCGCCATCGACGCGTGGCGCGACGCGGGGTTCACCGTGCCGAAGCCCGACAGCACGGAGGTGGACTGGGACACGGGGGCCATCATGGGCTCCGGGATCGGCGGCATGGACACCATCGCCGGCCAGGTCGTCCCGAAGGTGAACGAGCACCAGATCCGGCGCATGGGAAGCACCATCGTGCAGATGGTGATGAACAGCTCCACGAGCGCCAGGATCGCCGGGATGCTCGCCCTGGGCAACCAGGTCACGTCCAACTCGTCGGCCTGCAGCACGGGCAACGAGGCCATCATCGACGCCATGCTGCGTATCCGCTGCGGGCTTGCCAGGCGGATGATCGCCGGGGGCTCCGAGGGCTCCTCGCCCTACATCTGGGCGGGCTTCGACGCCATGCGCGTGATGTGCCGGAAGTTCAACGACGCCCCCGAGAAGGCCTCGCGCCCCATGAGCGCCACGGCCGCGGGCTTCGTGCCCGGTTCGGGCGCAGGCGCCCTGATCCTCGAGGACCTGGAAACGGCGAAAAAACGGGGTGCGAGGATCTACGCCGAGCTGCTGGGCGGGGCCGTCAACTGCGGCGGACACCGCAACGGCGGCTCCATGACGGCGCCCAACCCTGAAAGCGTCCGGCGCTGCATCCGCGCGGCCGTGGCCGACGCGAGGATATCCGTTGCCGACGTGGACGCCGTCAACGGGCACCTGACGGCCACCTTTGCCGACCCGCACGAGGTGAAGAACTGGGCGGCCGCGCTCGAGCGCACACCGGCGAACTTCCCCTGGATCAACTCGACCAAGTCGCTCGTGGGCCACTGCCTGGGCGGCGCCGGGGCCGTGGAGTCCGTCGGCGTCGTTCTGCAGATCTGGAAGGGCTTCATCCACCCCTCCGTCAACAGCGAGGACGTGCACCCCGAGATCGCCGACTTCGCCCCGCGGATCCCGCAGACGATGATCGAAGATCGGTCGGTGAAGATTTTCGCCAAGGCCGGCTTCGGCTTCGGCGATGTGAACAGTTGCATGATCTTTAAACGATGGGACGGCTAAGGGCTTAAGGCGAAAGGCGTAAGGCGAACGAAACAGGCTTAAGGCAGAAGGCTTAAGGCTTAAGGTAAAAAGGAAGAACGCGTTCTTCTTATTATTGCCATTCGCCCTAAGCCTTTAGCCTTTAGCCAATCTTCAAAAGGAGTCTGAAATGGACGAGAAGAAAATTTTCCAGGAGCTGTGCAACATCCTCAAGCTTTACACGAAGAACCCCGAGCTGCTCGACACGGCGACGAAGGAGACCCACATCCTCAACGACCTGAAGGTCAACTCCGCGCGACTCGTGGACGTGGTCATCAAGTGCGAGGATGTCTTCGGCATCTCCATCGACGACGACGAGGCGGACAAGATCCGGACCATCGGCGACGCGGTGGAAATCATTCTCAAGAAGGCGGCCTAAAGAAGGGTCCAGGGTACAGGGGTCAGGGTACCGGGTAAATCCCTGAAGACCAGAGTGCCCGCGCTACTCGAACAGTCTTCCCGGCTGCCGCGAAGCGGCATTGCTCAACTTCTCACCTTCTCGGCTTCGGAACGTCGCCGGATGATCGGCAGCGCCGGGGTCGAAGAGAGAGAAGTGCGGACAGAACGGATCATGAACATGCACGATCAAAAGTGGCTGGCGGTTCAGAATGCCCTGAGCCGACTGGCCGCATTTCTCTACATTCCCCTCGTCGTCCTGGCGATCCGCCTGATGGGGTACCGGTTCCGAGACCTCCGCGCCTTCCGGCGGCGGTGCCGGGATCACTTCAGCCGTCACGACGGCGGATGGCTCATCTGCGCCAATCACCTGACGCTCGTCGACTCGGCCTTCATCGCCTACGCGATGCTGCCGCCCTGGCGCTACCTGTTTAGCTACCGGTGGCTTCCCTGGAACCTTCCGGAGCGGCGCAACTTCAACCGCAACCCTCTCGACACGACGCTCTGCTACCTGACGAAGTGCATCCCCGTCACCCGGGGCGGTGACCGCGAGGGGGTGAAGCGCACGCTGGAGAAGTGCGACCGCCTGCTTGCGACGGGGCACACGATCCTCGTGTTCCCCGAGGGCGGCCGCTCCCGGACGGGACGAATCGACACGGAGAATTTCGCCTACGGCGTCGGCCGATTCGTGAAAAACCTCGACCGGATGAAGATCCTCTGCGTTTACCTTCGCGGCGACGGCCAGGAGACGTGGAGCTCCATCCCGAAACGGGGCGATACCTTCACCATGGACGCCGAGGTCTTCGAACCGGAGAGGCTCGCGTACAACGGTCTCAAGGCCCAGCGGGACTATGCCGGGCAGATCATCCGGCAGCTGTCCCGGATGGAGGAGAGATACTTTGAGAGTCGGGAACGACATCGTCGACTTGACGGAACCCCACAGCAGGGGAAAGAGCCGGGACTGCCGGTACATCAACCGGGTGTTCACCTCCGCTGAGAGCAGCCGGATCCGGGATTTCCCGGAACCCGACGTATTGCTCTGGGCGCTCTGGGCGGGCAAAGAGGCCGCCTTCAAGGTGCTCGCCAAGAAGGACCCGGCGCTGCCGTTCATCCCACGGATCTTCGAGGTTCGCTTGGACACATGCGGACTCAGGGCGGCGTCCACCTGCGCCGGGACCTGCAATGCCCCCGCAGCGGGAGCCGTGCTGACGCCCGAGGGGGCGATTCCCCTGCGCGTCTACCTTCGCGGCACCTGCGTCCACGCTTTGGCGCTCTCGGGGGGAGAGGAGTACTTCGATCACGTCGCCTGGCGCGTGGAAGTGCTGCCCGAGCTGAAGGGCGTGGACGCGCCCGAGGAGGAATCCCGCATCGTCCGCGAGGCCCTCAAGCGCTGCGTGGCCGCGCACCTCGGCTGGAACCGGAAGGAACTGGAAATACGCCGGACCGAGTCGGGAAGCCGCCGCGGCCCGCCCCGCCTGTACTACCGGGGCAAACGCACCACTCTGGATATGAGCCTGAGCCACGACGGGCGCTTCGGCGCCTGCGCCGTGCTGATGCCCGGCCCCGACGGCAGGCCGTCCGAATCCGACCAGCCGGAACTCTCGTGCCGGGCAAAGGACGCACCCCCGCAGTGAAGCCACCGGTCAAGCACATGAAAAAAGAGGCAGATCCCTCGGGGCCTGCCTCTTTTTCGTTCACAGGGCCTACGGCGGCATCACGCCCTTGAACGGCATCACCCTACTTCGCCGGTTCCCTGTTGACTCCCCGTGCATGGTCGATGAACTTTACGGCCAGCTCGGACCGGAACTTGAAGGCGTCCGTGGCAGAACCCCATTTCGAAAAACGCTGCTCGAACTCGGCTTTCCTCTCGTCTACCGCGAGGACCAGGATATCGTTCGTCTGGCTGTCCAGCGCCATCATTTACATGCCCGTCTCGCCGCTTCCGGACCAGCCGCCCGTTGCCCCCTTCTTGATGAGACTGACGCCTATTCCTACGGGGATGATGGATGTCACCGCGCTCACGCCCGGCCGGCTTTGCCTGATGTTCGTGATGGCGACGCGAAGCCGCGCAACGTTCGGCCCCGGATCGGCCACGATCGGGTACCTGTCCTTGAAGGCCGCCACGATGGCCTTGTTGAACTCATCGGCCAGTTCCTTCATTTCCTGGGGATCGATTCCCTTGTAATCGGACTTGTCGGACAGGTAGAAGATGACGCTGTCTATCATGAACCGGTCGTATTTTTTCGGCTCCACCCCCTCCTTTATCCAGCGCAGCTTGGCCCCCCCCTTCCGGCCCGGGCTTCAGCAGGTCGTAGACAGACGGGTTGCCGAAAGACCCGGAATACTTGATCTCCGCCGCCGATGTCCCGTGAATTGCGCACACAAGGGCAATCACGGCCGCCGTCACGATGCCTGCATGGCTCTTCATCACTCTTCCCTCCTTATTTCTTGTTCAGACCCGGGCGCAGAAAAAAACCATCCTGCACAACCGCACGAGACATCCCGCCGTGCGCTTTCTCACCCTCTGCTTTCCCCCTGATTCTGCGTGAAGCATCCCGGCCGGCACGGGGAGCGCTCCTTGCGTGCAGGGTCCGGTCCAGGCTTTTTTTGAAAAAGGGGTGTCCGGGTTCCGGAAGGGTCGCGGCGTCAGCGGCTTTTTTCCTCCGCTTCGGCCCCGCTCAATACGTTCAGGATTTCGTTGCCGAAGTGCTTTGCCTTTTTCGGGGAAAGGCCGCCGTTGCGGATGAGGCCGTCGAGGGAGACGGCATCGATCTTCGCGATGTCGAAGAGGTCCTGGTCCGAGAGGATCATGAAGCGGGCCGTGTTCGTCTGCTGGGCCTTGCGGAACCGCCAGCGGTACAGGTCGCGCAGCCGCCGCTTCTTCTCGGCCGGGAGCGTGTCGTATCCCGGAATGCCCCTGTAGCCCCGGAGATTGAACTTCTTCTCCGCCCACCGCACGGCGGCGATGCCCTCGAAGGCCCGCTCCGCCTGCCACTGGAGCCCCCTGGCCTCGATCTCCGCGTTGAGCCTGCGGTACAGCGGGATGAGGTACTGGGTGTCCTCGACGGCGTAGTTGAGCTGCTCCTCCGTCAGGGGCCGCTTCTCCCATCGGGATCGCTGCATCTTCTTGGGCTTCTCCAGGCGCAGGCCCAGGTACTGCTCGATGACGGAGGAAAGGGACAGGTGGTTCGAGCCCAGCAGGGAGGCGGCCCGGTGGGTGTCGAAGACGTTGGCGAACTCGAACCCGTAGTCGCGGTTCAGGATCCGGATGTCGTTGTCTCCGGCGTGAATGACCTTGACCCGGTTCGGGTCGGCGAAGACGGCACCGAGAAAGGCCAGGTCCGTGGCCGTGTCGAGGGGATCGATGAGGTAGATGCGCTGCTCCGTCCCGATCTGCAGCAGGCAGAGCTTCTCCCGGAAATAGCGGAACGAATCGTACTCCGTGTCGATGGCGATGACCGGGGAGCCCTCGATGTCATCCCGGACTTTCGGAATTTTTATTTTTCCGTCCACCCACAGCCACTTGCCCTTCATGCCGTCCGCCAGTCAGGTTTTTTGACGTTTCTATATAAACCTCTTTTTCGCGGACTGCAACCAAAGATGCGGGATCGGATCGGAACGGACGGGGTCCGGGCGCCGGATCGGGAGCAACCCGTCAGAGGGGCAGGAAGCGGAGCGCCTCGACGCCGATCAGGAAGCCCGCAACGGCCAGGAGGGCGGCATAGTCGGCCCGGGTGAACTTCAGTTCGTGCAGGTAGGTGCGGGGCCCCCGGTGATAGCCTCGGCCCTCCATGGCGAGGGCCAGCTCGTCGGCGCGGCGGAACGTGCAGAGGATCAGGGGGATGACGAGGGAGGCCGTCTTCCGGAGCCGTCGCACGGGGCCGCCGGCGCCGAAATCGGCGCCGCGGGCCACCTGGGCTTCCTTCATTCGCTCCACCTCCTCGAGCAGGGCGGGGACGAACCGCAGCGCCACGGAGACCATGACGGCGAGGTCGTGGGACGGCAGGCCGAGGCGGTTGAAGGGCCTCAGCAGCTTCTCGAAGCCCCCCACGAGCCCGGAGGGGTCCGTCGTCATCGTGAGGATCGCCGCGCCCACGACGAGGGCGACGAACTGCCAGGTCACCGCGGCACCCCGCCAGAGCCCCTCCCAGGTGACCGCCGGGAGGGCGGCGACGATCGGCCGCCCCTCGGTGAAGAACAGGTGCAGGCCGAAGAGCAGCGCGAAAAACCAGGCCAGGGGCCTGAGCGCCTCCCTCATGCGGCTGCCGGAGAGTCCGGCGAGCGCAGCCCCCGCCAGCAGGAACGCCGTGACGGCGAGACCCTCGACGGCGCCCGCGTTCAGGATGACGAGGCTCGCGAGAAGCGTCGCGACGATCTTCACCCTCGGGTCGAGCCGGTGCACCGGCGACTCCCCGGGGACGTACTGTCCGAGGAGGAGCGTCTTCACCGGCCGCCTCCCGTCGCCTGCCCGAGAAGGGCGGCGATCTCGCAGAAGGCCTCCTCCACGGAGAGGACATCGGGTCGAACCCCGCAGCCCCGTGCCCGGAGGCGCCCCATGAGCTCCGTGACCTGGGGCGCGGCAAGGCCTACGGCCCTCAGGGCGTCGGCCTCCCGGAAGACGTCCCTCGGGGCGCCGTCGCGCAGGACCCGGCCGCCGCTCATGACGACCACGCGGTCGGCCTCGACGATCTCCTCCATGCTGTGGGTGACGTGGATCACCGCAATGCCCTCCTGCCGGAGGTCCCACAGGACGTTGAGGACCCGCTCGCGGCCCGCCGGGTCGAGGTAGGAGGTCGGCTCGTCGAGGATCACATAGGCCGGCTTCATGGCGAGCACGCCGGCGATCGCCACGAGGCGTTTTTCCCCGCCC
>MVQS01000408.1 GCA_002067855.1 Syntrophaceae bacterium PtaB.Bin038 | reverse complement strand
GGAGTGGAAGGGCCGGAAGATCGCGTTGATGTAGTCCTTGTTGTCCGGCTCCTGCTCGAGGTTGAGGATGTTCAGTTCGATCTCGCTGATGTACTCGAGCCCCTCGGTGATGAAGTCCCGGAGGAGCGATTCGTCCCGGACGGGTTCTTTCCGGTCCCCCGCGGGGGGTGTCGCGGTCGCGTCTTCAGGCGGCGATGCGGCCTCGCAGCCGGGCGCCGGCTCCGGGGGAACGCCCAGGCAGGCGGCCAGGGCGGCCATGAAGCCGTCGATGCTCCCGTCGTAGCGGCCCGCGTTGCAGTAGCCGTCGGCCACCGACTGCAGAAGCACGATGCCCTGCTCGAAGAGGCCGAAGCCCGTCGCGGCGTCGACGGCCTCGAGGACCACCTTCTCGAGGAGCCGGGTCAGGCCCCCTGCAAGCCGGCGGGCCTCGACGGCCCCGAGGGATTCCGCATGCGCCGTAATCCCTTCGAGCTGGTTCAGGAGCTGCCCTGCCGTCGGGATGTCGATTTCCTTCTTCTCCAGGAAGAGGAAACTCGACGCCAGGTCGTCGATCTCTCGTCTCAGTTCAGCGTGATCCATGTCACATCATCCTCACCAGTTCCGCGGCGATCTGGTCCAGGGGAAGGACCCGATCCGCACCTCCGAGCTTGATGGCTTCCTTCGGCATGCCGAAGACCACACACGATAGTTCATCCTGGGCGATCGTCCTCGCCCCGGCTTTCTTCATCTCGAGCATCCCCGCCGCCCCGTCGGCGCCCATCCCCGTCAGGATGACCCCGATCGAGTTGGCGCCGGCGACCTGGGCCGCGGACTTGAACAGGACGTCCACGGCGGGCCGCTGGTGATGCACCATGGGCCCGTCCTTGACCTCCACGTAGTAGCGGGCGCCGCTGCGCCTCAGGAGCATGTGGAAATTCCCGGGGGCGATGAGCACCGTCCCCTGGGTCACGGAATCGTTGTTCTTCGCCTCCCTGACCGTCATGGGGCACAGGCCGTTGAGCCGCTCGGCGAAGGCCGTCGTGAAATTCGCGGGCATGTGCTGAACGACGACGATTCCGGGCGAGTTCACGGGCATCCGGGTCAGCACGGCCTTCAGGGCCTCCGTGCCCCCCGTGGAGGCACCGATGGCGATCACCTGGTTCGTGGTCTGGGCCAGGGCCCGGACCGGCTCCGGCGGCCCCCCGTTGCCGGGGCCGTCCTCCTTCTGTTTCACGATCCGTGCCCGCGAGGCCGCCCGGATCTTCTCGGCCAGCTGGGCGCTCATATCGCCCACGGTGTAGGCCGCCCCGGGCTTTGCGATCACCTCCACGGCCCCGATGTCGAGGGCCTCCAGCGTCAGTTTTCCACCCTTCGGCGTCAACGAACTTACGATGATGACCGGCAGCGGGTAGTGCTTCATGAGCTTGCGCAGGAACGTGATCCCGTCCATGCGGGGCATCTCGATGTCGAGGGTGACCACGTCGGGCTTCAGGGCGACGATCTTGTCCCGTGCGACGTAAGGGTCCGGCGCCGTCCCCACGATCTCGATGTCGGGGAACTTCGAGAGCTCCTCCGAGAAGATCTTGCGGACGATGGCCGAATCGTCGACGATGAGAACCTTGATCCTATTCACCGCTCGAATGCCCTTCAACCCAACCCTTTTCCCTGTTCTGTTCCATACCGTGCGTGCTTTCGATGTCAGGGCCTATGGCTCAAGGCTTATGGCTCAAGGCGAAAGGTAAAGATCCTTATTCCCTGCGCCTTACGCCCTTCGCCTTACGCCTGCATCTCGAGCACCACCCTCATCTTCCCCGCCTCGCAGTCGAAGTCGAACAACAGGGCGTCCCCCGGCCCCGCCTGAGGAGGACTCGGCCTTGCCGAGAACTCCGGCAGCGACATGGTGAATTTCTTCGAGGCGTCGAGGTGCACGAGAAAATTCCCGGAGACCATGTTGGCGGCCTCCTTGACGCAATCCGCCACCTGCTGCTCCGTCACGGCCCCGTTGTCCAGGCCGAGCATGTTGCGCACCATGAGCCGGGCCACCGGTCGGGTGAACAGGATGCGGATCGTACCCCGCCGCGGACCGTCGAAGCGGATCGCGGCCTCGTAATCATGGACCGGAGCCTGCCCCCCGGGCTCGAGAAAGATGAAAAACATCCTCTCGAAAACCTCAAAAATCGACTCCGCCAGAATCTCTTTCACGTTCCCCATAATCCCCCTTCTCGTCGAGCCCGAGCACCCCGTGGAGCATCTTCCTGACTTCCTCGGGCAGGAAGGGTTTCCGGATGAACCCTTTCGCCCCCAGCTCGAAGGCGGTTTTCATGTGGGCCTCGCTGGCCTCCGTGCTCATCATCACCACGGGAATGCTCTTCATGAGGGCATCCTCGCTCATCTTCTGAAGCAGTTCCAGGCCGTTCATCTCCGGCATGTTGATGTCCAGGATCACGGCATCCACCCAGTTGCCGCCCATGACCTCGAGGGCCCTGCGGCCGTTCTCCGCCTCGAGCAGCCGGTTGACCGCCACGCCCGACAGGCCGACGATCTTCTTCACGACGGAGCGCATCGAACTCGAATCGTCGACGATGAGAAGATTGAAGGACATCGTTCCCTCCGTTTAGCCCCTCCCGCAGCCCCCGGGCCCCGGGACGATGCCGACCAGCTCCCGCGCATCCTGCATGCTCCGGTGCAGCCGGGCCATCATGTCCTCGAGATCCCGCTGTTTCAGATCAAACCGCCCGGCCACGTCGCCGACGGCGCGGTAGGCCAGCGCGTCGGTCCCCACGCCGATCCCCATCACGTGGCAGACCTGGTTCGACAGGTAGACGATCCAGGGCACGGTGTCCCCGTTTTCCAGCAGGTCGGGCCGGTGGTGGTAGGCGATGGCCTTGAGGATCTCGTCGGGGAACTTCCAGATCAGGGCGATCTCCCCGCCCAGCACGGCGTGGTTGACGCCGATGACTTCTTCCTCCGCCTCCAGGAAGGAGTACCGCCGACTCCCCGTGAGTTCCCGGATGCTCTGCCAGGCCTCCTCGACGAACTCTCCCATCACCATCTTCCCGATGTCGTGCAGCACCCCCGCCGTGAAGAGCCGGGGGTCGTCGGGGACCGACAGCCGCTCGGCGCAGATCTGGGACATGAGCGCCACCGCGACGGCATGCTCCCAGAGGCCGCCTCCCTCGACGTCGTAACCCTTCGCGGTGCGGAAATACCGCGAGAGGCCCGCGGCCATGACCGCCCGCAGGACATTCTTCTTCCCCATGTGCAGGATGGCGTCGCCCACGTTGTCCACGGGCCGGCGCAGGCCGAAGTAAGCGGAGTTGCAGATCCGGAGGATGTTCGCCGTGATGGCCTGATCGAGGCGGATGACGGCGGCCAGCTCCGTAAGCGACGAGTCGGGGTCGCCGGCCAAGGCCATGACCTTCTGGATCGTCACCGGGAAGGGCGGCAGCGCCTGGATGGACTTCAGGATTCGCCTGTTGAGCTTCATAGCTCCTCCATCGGGCCGCCCGCCCGCTTGACCCAGACCTTGCCCGTTCCGACGTCGAGCCGCACCGTGCGGTTGACGTTCTTTCCCGTGTCCTCGGCGTCGATCAGGACGTTGTTGTTCCAGAAGAGCTTGCGCATGGCCATGATGTTCTTCTGCCCGATGCGGAAGAAGTTCGACTCGTCGAGGATGCTCGCCCCTCCGGCCACCTTCACGACCATCCGCCTCTTGTCGGCCCCCAGCCTGTAGCAGGACTTGAACAGCAGGGGGATTCCCGTGTCGGCGAACATGGCGGGCGTTTCCATCGCTCTGACGGCATCGAGGGTCGAGTCGGGGAGCATGAAGTGCAGGAGCCCCCCCACCTTCGCCGCCGGGTCGTAGACGGCCACGGCGATGCAGGACCCCAGGGCATAGGTGACCATCGAGTCCTCGGGGTTGTTCGTGACCTTCAGGTCCGATATGCCTACGACGAGTTCCGCCATGCCCCCCTACTTCCGGTACAGGCTCGGTTCGAGATACTGGAATGCGTGGCTCAGACCCGTGAGGCTCTCGGAGTGGCCGATGAAGAGGTACCCTCCCCTGACCAGGCATCCGTGAAACCGGTTCACAAGGCCCTCCTGGGTCTTCTTGTCGAAATAGATCATCACGTTGCGGCAGAAGATGACGTCGAAGGGGTCGCCCGGCGGCGGGGGGTCCATGAGGTTGAAACGCTCGAAACTCACGAGGTCCCGCACGTCCCTCTTCACGCGGTAGTGGCCTGCCCAGCTGCCCTGGCCGACCTGGAAATACTTCCGCAGCAGGTCGGGCGGGACGGACTTGACCCGCTCCGCGGGATAGACGCCCTGCGCCGCCTTCTTCAGGACCCGTGTGGAGATGTCGGTGGCCAGGAGGCGGATCTCCGCGTTGAGTCCCTGGGCGGCCTCGAGGGCCGTGATGGCCATCGTGTAGGGTTCCTCCCCGGAGGAGCAGCCGGCGCTCCAGAGGCGGATCCGGGGCCGGCCCCGGCGGGCCCCCTCGCGGGCCAGTTCCGGGACGATCCGGGACAGGGCCCGGAAATGCCCTTCCTCCCGAAAAAAACTCGTCAGGTTCGTCGAGAGGGAATCGATCATGGCGATGAACTCGTCGGTCCCCTCTCCGGTCTTCACGTACTCGTAGTAGTCAGCGAAGGATTTGAAGTTCCCCTCGCGGATCCGCTTGCTGAGCCGAGCCTTGACGAGTTCCTTCTTCCCGTCGTGCAGGTGGATGCCGCAGTGGCTGTAGACCAGCCTGCTGATCTTTTCGAATTCCGTGTCGCGAAGTTCCAGGATCATGCAGCGTTGTCTTCTCTCGTGCCGGTCCCCCGGCGTAAGACCTGGCCTACCCGGCCAGACCGGGGATGCCCCTCCGAATGCGGAAGTTGGGCAGCTGGGAAGCTGTGAAGTCATGAAGCTTGGAGAATCCGAAGAGCAAGCAATCTGTCGCCGGCAAACCCAAGGTTCCCAACATCCCAACTTCAAAACTTCCTGTCTTGTACGGGGCGCGCCGCCTTCCTTTCTCAGAAATCCTTGAAATCGCCCTTGCCGAAGGGAATCCCCTCTTCGGACCTCAAGGCCTTCCGGCCGGCATCGGCGCCGGGAGATTTGTCACCGGAAGCCTTCAGGCGCGCCGGCAGGGGTGCCTTCGATGCGGAAGACCCTGCTCCGGCGGCTTCCGCGGGTCTCTGCCCGGCATCCCTCGCGGTCCCGCTTCCGATGATGCGCACAAGCTCCGCGGCGATGTCCTTCACCTGCTCGGCCTGGGCGTTCATCTCCTCCGAGGCCGAGGCCGACTCCTCGGCGTTGGCCGCCGTCTGCTGGGTCACCTTGTCCATCTCCGCCACGGCCTTGTTGATCTGGTCGATCCCCTGGGCCTGCTCGGCGGATGCGTCGTGGATCTCCTGGATGAGGGTCATCGTCTTTTTCCCGGATTCACCCATCGTGCGGAAGATCTCCAGGCTCTTCGTCACGAGGCCGCTGCTCTCCGCGATTTTCGACGTAACCTCGCCGATGATGCCGGTCGTCTCCCGGGCCGCCTCGGCCGAGCGCATGGCAAGGCTCCGCACTTCCGACGCCACCACGGCAAAGCCCGCGCCCGCCTCGCCCGCCCGGGCCGCCTCGACAGCGGCGTTGAGCGCCAGCAGGTTGGTCTGGAAGGCGATCTCGTCGATGGTCTTGATGATCTTCGTGGCCCTGTCACCGGCCTCGCCCGTCTCCTTCATGCGCTCGTTTGCGATGTTCAGGCTCCTGTAGCATTCCTTCTGGAGCTGGTAGGTCACCTCGCCCGCCTTGCGGAGCTCCGCCGCGTTGTCGGCGGTCTGCCTGACCATGGAGGCCATCTCCTCGAGCGACGAGGAGGTTTCCTCGATCGAGGCGGCCTGCTCCGAGGCCCCCTCCGCCAGCGACTGGCTCGCCGAGGACACCTGCCCCGAGGCCGAGACGACCTGCTCGGCGGCCTCGGTCAGCCCGGCCATCGCCCGGTTGACGGGCCGGGTGATGGATCGCGCGACGAGGATGCCGGCAACGATCATCAAGCCTCCGACGACGGCGAGGATCGCCAGGACCGACAGCTCCGTGTTCCGCACCGTGGAGGCCGCGATCGACCGGTCCTTGCCGATGAAGAGCATCCCGATGACCTTCCCCGAGGCGTCCTTGAGGGGCCAGTAGGCCGTGTTGTATTCCTTCCCGAGGATCCTGTTGACGTCCAGGTAGCGCTGGCCCCTGACGAGGACCGCGTCGAGGACCTTCGGGTTGTCCATCTTCGTGCCGATGACCCGCTGGCCGTCCTT
Organism: Syntrophaceae bacterium PtaB.Bin038; assembly: GCA_002067855.1. Taxonomy (GTDB): domain Bacteria; phylum Desulfobacterota; class Syntrophia; order Syntrophales; family UBA2192; genus UBA2192. The sequence goes on along the minus strand of MVQS01000408.1, from coordinate 7,954 downwards.
CATGATCGTCGTCGTCACGCGCGTGTCGCCCTGGAAGAGGGTGCACTCGATATCGAACATCTTCTTGATCTCTTCGACGAAGGCGTGGCTTGCCGGGGTGAGGTCGACGCCCGTCGTGACGGAGCCCACGACCTTGCCGCCCTGCTTTACGGGGGCGCCCGCCCGCAGGGAGAACTTCACTACGGTGCCTTCCTCGATCCCCGTGGTGGCCTCGCCGGCGAGGGCCCTCTTCACGTTGGGCTGGTTCAGGACGCTGTCGCCCGCCTTGTCCGAGTGGCCGCGGCCCACCACGTTTCCGTCCCTGTCGGCGATGGTGATGAACCCGGCCTTCGAGTCGCGCATGACCTCCTTGCCCAGGTTCCGGACGAAGGCCGTGTCGCCCTTGACGATCGCCTCGGCCAGGTCTTTCCGGGCCGCCGTCAGCTGCGCCACGGCGGCCATCTTCGCCGCCGCGTCGTCGACCCGGAGCTGCACCGCGTCGGCCAGCTTCCCGATGTCCTGCTGCGTCTGGTCGCTGAACCCCCGGTTGACAAAATAATAGGAACTGGCGAACACGCCCGCGCCGACGCTGAACACGGCGGCCACAACAAGACCGATGATCTTGACGGATAGAGATACGTTTTTCATTCGGGAACCTTCTGCTGCATCAATTCTCAGGCTGCGTGGCGTATCGCGACGAGGTCCTCGCTGCTGAGCACCCTGTCGATGTCGAGCAGGATCTTGATCCCGCCGGCCGCCTTGGCCATCCCGAGGATGAAATCCGTGTTGAGCTTCACCCCGAAGGCGGGCGTGTTCTCGATGTCGGCACCCCGGATGTTGAGTACCTCCGAGACGGCGTCGACGACGATCCCCATCATGACGGAGCCGCTGGTCCCCGCAACCTCCACGACGATGATGCAGGTGCGCTCCGTGTAGGCCGCGGCCTCCAGGGCGAACCGGAGACGCAGGTCCACCACGGGGATGACCTTCCCCCGCAGGTTGATGACCCCCTTGACGAACTCCGGCGTCTGTGGAACGGGGGTGATGTTCATCATCCCGATGATCTCCTTGACCTTCAGGATCCCGATCCCGTACTCCTCGCCCGCCAGCGAGAAGGTCAGGTATTTCCCTTCCCTTTCCGGGATCCCGGCAAGGGCGCTTTCCTGTCTTTCCATCATCTCCGTCTGCATGTCTTGCTTCCTCCCTGTGCTGCTTGAATCATGAGTCCGCCGCGAAAACCGTGCCTGCCCGGCCGTTACCCCCGGCCCCGTCTCCCGCCGCAGGGCGCTAGGAGCGCGCCTGGGCTCCGTTGGCCCTGTCCGCGGGGATGTCGAGAGCCTTGACGATGGTCTCGTAGAGTTTCCTCAGGTCCACGGGCTTCGTCATGTAGTCGAGGAACTTGCCGCGCTCGTCCTCCGTGAGGTACTCCGGGTACCCCGTCATGATGATGATCTTGATGTCGCGGTGCATCTTGCGGATCTTCTCCGCAAGCTCGAGACCGTTCAGATTGGGCATCACGATGTCGAGCAGGATGAGATCCGGCTTCTCCTCTCCGATCTGCAGAACCGCTTCGAGCCCGTTGGCGTAGGTCTTGAGATTGCAGTGCCGGTTGAGGCCCAAACCCTCGAAAGCGTTCTGGATGAAGGTCAGGATGTTCTCGTCGTCGTCGATGGCCATGACGAGCTTCTTGAAGCCGGGGCCCCGCGGCGCCGCCTTATCGGCCTCCGCCGCCCCGGCCTCGCCCCCCTGCAGTTCATCAAGGGGCACGTCGCCGAAGCCAAACTCGCGCTTGAGCCGTTCCACCTCCGCCAGCGGGATCTTGAGATGCTTGCCCACCTTGTAGCCCTTCACCATCCCTTCCTTGACCCAGCGGTAGATGGTCACCCGGTTCACGTTGAACAGATCCGCCACTTCGGAAGTGGAGAAAAACATCTTGGCCATGAAGCACCTCTCGGTTCGGGCTCGCTCTGCTTTGTTACATTACAGCAACATATAAATCCTGTGCAACTTCTGCACCTGTTTTATCGTCACATAGTAAAGAAACTTTAGGGCAAAGCAGGGTGAGTCGGGCTGCGGGCATCGGGTTCAGGGGCAGGAAACAGACAGGGTACGGGGTGCAGGGGCCAGGGTCCGGGGTTCAGGGGGAAAGAAAGTAAAGAGGATTACATCAATAGAAAGGACTCCCTTCCCTACGATGCCGCCCGCTCGCCGCTTTCGGCCCTTTCCCGGGTGCTGTGGCAATTCAGCCAGTGGATCCCGCCCGGCCCCTTCTGCCTCGCCAGGTGCATGGCGCCATCGGCCGTCCACACGATCTCCCAGGGGTCCCGGGTTTCGGCAATGTGCTCTTTCCGGAGGGTGCTCACCCCGATCGAGACCGAGAGCGCAAGCTGCGGTTCCACGCCCGTGAAGGCATGGGCCTGGAAGCGGCCCAGGATCCGCTCGGCTGCCGCCCTGGCCGCCCTCTGCCCGGAGGAGCTGAGGAGCATGACGAACTCGTCGCCGCCGAACCGGACCAGCACGTCCTCCTTTCGGGTCTGTCCCCGGAGCAGCAGGGCCGCGTCCCGCAGGACCTTGTCGCCGATGAAGTGGCCGTGGCGGTCGTTGACGGCCTTGAAGCCGTCGATGTCGATGAAGAGGCAGGACAGGGAAAAATCCCCCCGCCTGGCCCGGGAGAATTCCTCCACGAGGCGGGGCTGGAGGTACCACCGGTTGTAGAGGCCCGTCGTGGGGTCGATGAAGCTGATCTTCTCCAGTTCCTCCACCCGGGAGCGGAACTTCAGGTTCTCGACCAGCAGCTCCTTGTTTTTCCGGGTCAGGGTCTTGTTGTTCTCCACGAGCCATTCAAACAGAAAGCTCTTCTCGTCGAAATCGAGCTTTTTCCCGCCGCCTTCGCCCTCGCCCATCATCGGCTCCCGTTCGACCCCGATTCAAGTCCGGGTCCGTTTCTGCCGATGAAAGGTTAGCACGTTCCGTGCCACGGAGAGACGCCCGGGAAGCATGACCGGCCGGGCAGGGAAAGCGCAGGAAGTTCTTCTGAGCTTCCGTTTTTTATGGGGATGACATGGACGAGACTATCGTCAGAGAGCGCGCCGCGGATATTTCCAGGACCCTGGGGAGCTGCAAGAAGTTCATCCACCAGGGCAACGTCTATGCCTGCCTCAGCGGATTCAAGGACGTCCTGGAGAAGATGCTTGTCACCCGGATGCTCCCGCAGGACGAGAAGGACCTGCAGGAAGGCATCAACGAGTTTCAGCGGCATCTCATGACGAGCGCCGCGTTCCGCAACGCCTTCGGCCCCGTTACGTTCCAGGACAACGACAACGAGACGTCGCTGGCCTTTGTCCGTCAGCTGGTGAACGTCTCGGAGGAGGAAATCACCCGCAACCTGGCCGGCACGGAAGAGACCCGGGAAAACCGTGCCCTCATGATCATGCGGCTCATCGACAAGGGCGAACACGAGAAGGCCCGCGCCCTGATCGGAACCAACGAGGACCTCCTCTGCTTCATCCTCCAGACCTACAACGCCCGCGGCATCCAGGCCCGCAGGGAAGGCGCCTGCGATAAGGCCGTCGCGGAATTCCAAAAGGCCCTGTCCGTCGCCCCCGACGACGAGGGTATCCTCTACAACCTCGCCCGGACCTATGCCGCCAAGAACGAGAAGAAACCCGCCGTCGAGTCCATCCGGAAGGCCCTGCAGATCAACCCCGCCTTCACCGAAGCCCAGGCCCTCCTGAACCACCTGCAGCAGGGCGCGGGCTGAGGGAAAACCGGCCTTTTCAAGATCCTCGTCTATCCCTCCAAGTGCAATCGCATTCCCCCTTTTGCCATCAAACTCTGCCAAACCCCGTTGCATGGCAACGGTCCGCGGGAAAAGCATAAACAAACCGCCTCGTTGAGACCATTCACGCTGGCACATTCTCTGCAAGACTCTTTCGGCACATCCGTCAGGTGGCATCGAGACTGGATCAAATATCTTGATTTCACTCCGATTCCCGCGTGGGAAGGGACGATAGGGGGTAAAGATAATGAGCGGCCTGGGCTTACCCACACTCGGCAAAGAAAATATTTCGATTACTTCTGGTGCACCACGAATAATCTGTCCGGTTTGTGGATCTCTTCTCGCGGTTGAATATCGCAAGGTCATTTCGGACAAATTGGCTTCAGATTGGGTTCTAGATGAGGCGAGTCGAAAAGCTTTTGACTACCGCGAAGGGTCCCGCTGCAGAAAATGCTCTTCATCGACACGCATCAGAAACCTAGCCGCCGCAATCCTCGATACAATCAACGCCAAGCACAATCTTCACTGCGACGCGATGCTACACTTGGAGAAAGAATCCGTCATCAGGAATTTGCGGGTTGCCGAGATCAATAACTGCCAGACCCTTCATGCCCGCATCTCTTTCCTGCCTAATCTGCTCTATTCCGAATACGGCTCCGTGAATCCTTCAATACCTTCAGAGGACGTCATGGCCCTTACCTATCCGGACGAAATGTTTGATTTCGTCCTTATGACGGATGTCTTAGAGCATGTTCCCGATTACCGAAAGGCTCTGGAGGAAATCAAACGCGTTCTCGCTGCCGGCGGGTTTTTCATCACAACTGTTCCGATCTTGCCGACTCGGTCAACAAGAACCCGAGCAGTGCGACGCAAAGATGGATCCGTTCATTTCTTGTTGCCGCCTTCCTATCATGGGAATAAAGATACCTGCTCTGAAGATATGCTTGTATACCACGAATTCGGCGTCGATTTCATTGATGAGCTCTGCGAACGATTCTTCAGTCGGATCTATTGTTTCGATGCCTTTGCGCTGTTGTCAGCAGTCTTCGTATGTCAGAAACAATAAGGGGTGGTGATGAACTTCACAGGAGAACGTTACGTTACAAGTCTCAATTCAGCTCAGATCAGTTATGAGCATTGGCACCGGTATTTCTTTTCTACGCCACTGGTCAAAGATCGGACGGTGCTGGATATTGCATGCGGGGAGGGCTATGGCTCGCACCTCTTGTCGCATAGGGCGAAGTCGGTCCTAGGCGTGGATATTTCCGCCGAGGCGGTTGCGTATGCGCAGAAGGCGTACCGCAAGGACAACTTGAGATACTGCCAGGGATCCGTCGAAGAGATCCCCATTCCAGGAAAAAAGATGATCGACGTCGTCGTTTCTTACGAGACGATCGAGCACGTGGATCATGATACTCAAAAAAGATTCTTGCAGGAAGTTAGCCGGATTCTGATGGACGACGGAATCTTTCTCGTATCGACACCGAACAAGTTGCTTTATTCCGACATCCCAAAATATCAAAATGAATTCCACAAGAAAGAGTTTTACGAGCAAGAATTCTACGATTTCCTCAAAAGCTCTTTTAATCATGTTTCAATCTATGGACAGAAGATATGCGCCGGTTCCAATATTTGGCTTCTAAACTCGAACGGCAAAACGGCAACATGCACAGAGTACGCGATAGAAAACGACGGCCAGCGGTTTGTGATAGGCGATGATTCAAAGCAATCTCTGTACTTCATTGCCGTTTGCTCGAACAAAAGCATCGCCGCCGAAAAAAGTTCCTATCTATTGGACAAGACGCTGAGCATATTGGCCGAGAAAGAAAAGCAGATCTTAGATCTCAAGAGGCAAGCTAGAGAGAAGGATGCCTTAATCGCAAACCTTCAAAACGAGCACCGGCACTGTCGAGAAACCAAAGAACGGACACCTAACTCTACAGCGTGGTGTATGGGTTGTGACCTCACATCTGACGAAACATCGAATCATAACGAGCGTCGTAACGAGGCAAAATACCTCCCGACAGCAAGACCGGAATCTCCTCACGAGGGAAGTCCTGCCGCCGAGGCCCACGAGGGAATCCTCAAGCTGCTCGTCGCGGCCGGAAAGCGCACGGAAGCCGTTTTCGCCCTAGAGCGGCTGGTCGAATCCTTCCCGGACTACGCTCCCGGGTACAACGACCTCGGGGTCCTCTACGGCGAGTCACAAGACCTTCCCAAAGCGCTTGCGGCTTACGGCAGAGCCGTCTCACTCGACCCTGCCAATGCCATATTCCGCAAGAACCTGGCCGACTTCCTCTACGTCGCGATGAAGAGGCCCGAAGAGGCCGTCCTCCACTATGAGAAGGCGCTGGAGCTCAACCCCAGGGACTCGGAGTCCCTGCTTATTCTCGGAAACCTCCGGGTGGAGGCGAAAGACTTTTCCGGCGCGCGAGAGTGCTATCTGAAGGTCCTGGAAATCGACCCCTCGAATGATCTCGCCTGGAACATGTTCGACGCCGTGGACGCACTCGATGGCGAAGCCGCGCTCCCCGCGTCCGGCGTGCTTCTGCGGGAGGCACGGCTTCTTCATCAACGGGGGCAGACGGACCGGGCCATAAGAAAGCTCGAAGGCCTGCTGAGCGTCGATCCGCATGACTCCGCCGCCCACAACGATCTAGGCGTCCTTTTCCATCGGCAGGGAGACAAAGCGGCTGCCCTACACCACTACGAGAAGGCCGTGGAACTCGAACCTGGAAACGCAACCTATATGAAGAACCTGGCGGACTTCTACCTCGTCGAGCAAGGCAAAACGGAAGAGGCTCTCCATCTCTATAACCGGATTCTTGCACAGCATCCCTCCGACATTGAAACGCTGGCTGCCGTCGGCCATGTCTGCATCGTGCTTGGCCGACCGGAGGATGCGCTCACCTTTTTCGAGCGAATCCTCAACATAGACCCCGATAACGGTTCGGCCCGCGCCATTTTAGGGCAATTGTGCAAAGCCAAGGACCGGCAATCTGCCGGAGACGGATCGTGGTCAGAAATCGATGTTTCGATCATCTTCCCCGTCGGAAACGACCCTGCCGCCGTGCCGCGTTGCCTCGGAACCGTCCTTCAGACGACAAGCGGCGCGGATTACGAGATCATTCTGAGCTGCGGTGAGAACCTTGACGGACGAGGCACCACGCTCGTGACCGGCGAGGGGAAAGAGGTGAGGGTTGTGACGGTCAAGGAAACAGGCCATGCGTCTGTAACGCTCAATGCAGCCGCAAGGAAGGCGACCGGTCGTTATCTCGTCTTCATGGATCCCCGCTTATTGCTTTCAAAGGGATGGCTGGAGCCTCTGCTGAAGGTCGCCGAAAACAAAGCGCTTCCGGGCGCCATTTTCCCCAAGGTCGGCATCCCTCCTGATACTCTGCTCGAGGCGGGGTTCTCGACGATTTGCAACGGCAGCCTGAAGGGCAACGGCGAACGTGCGAGAATTGACGACCCCAGATTCAATTATGTTTGCGAAACGTCCCACGGTTCGCGCTTCCTGGTGTTGACGACGCGGGACGCATGGGCGCGGAGTGGCGGTTTTGACGAACAGATCCAAGACGTTGGCCTGGCCCTGATGGATCTTTCCCGATCCATCCGCAAAAGAGGTGGAAGGCTATATTACCAACCGCTATCCGCCGTCGGATTCGTGGAACAGAGCGCGAGACATACAGGCGTCGTGGAGCCTGCGGCCATCAGTTCCGACGTCGTGAATCGGCTCCGGCCAGCTGTCGTGGAACCGGCCTACCACGACCGCGACGATGGAATCGGTAATCGTAAACCATCCGTGCTGGTGGTGGGTGTCTATCTTTCCGACAGGCCCAATACAGCCGACGACATCGTGGCTGTGCTGTCCTCCTCCTGTCTTTTTGACGTCGTGCAGCGCTGGGTCGCTCTCGGCGGCCCTGCATCCACAGAACGGTTGAAGTCCGTAACCGTTCGAACCGTCATGGACAAGACGCCCAAATTTAGACTTTGTTCCGAGTTTACGTGAGGGCCGCTGACCACCGGTAGGTGGCCTCAACCGACAGCAGTCGGATTTTGTTTAGCGTTCGTGGAGCGTTTTCCCACTGCAAGCTCCACCGTTCGGGTTTGAAGATTTTATAAAAGCTTACCGTCAGCCAGTTGAGCAGGCCGCGATCCGACCACCTTCGACCGATGCGTTTGACCCGGTTGCAG
>MVQS01000407.1 GCA_002067855.1 Syntrophaceae bacterium PtaB.Bin038 | reverse complement strand
GCTTAACCCCGGAAGAGAAGTTGATCGAGTACTTTTATCCCGAAAAACTGTAAACAACGGTCGACTTTCTCACACATAACGCTTTCCGCAGTTCTGGATGGTGCGAATCAGGAAAAAGCCCGTCGGCAGCCCGATGAGGGTCGAGACGAGCGACACGTAGGCCGAGACGGGCACGTTCCACTCCAGGGGCACGAAGACCCCGTTCAGGAGGGCAAACCCGAGATAGACGAGGGCCCAGATTCGAGCGGCGCGGAGGGCCGACTTCACGTCCTTGAGCAGGTAAAGCCCGACGGCCACCATGCACCCGGCCGTGACGATCGCGATCGGCGGCTGCCAGCGAACCCAGTCCGGGGCGCCGGGATATGCCCCGAGCCCGTGAAGACCTGCAAGCAGGATCGTGCCCAGGACGGCATAGAAGATGCCGACCATGATGAAGTAAAAGGAACACTCCTGCCCGGTCACAGGAGCGCGGAGAGCCCGGATCGGGTCGAAGCTGACCGTGCACGGCCTCAGGAGAGCCTCCCGCAACGCTCGCCAGGGCGTCGGCCGGTAGGACCGGATGCGGTCCATCACACGCTCCCCCAGATCGGCCGGCGGCTCGGGGGCCGTCGCCTCGCGCATCATCCGGGCGATGCCGGCGAGCGCCTTCCGGCGGGGATCGTGCTCAATGTCCTCCGGAGAAGGTCCCTGCCCATCAATCTCCCCGATGATTTTTTCTATATTGTCATCAGAGTCCAAGTTTCTTACCCTCTTACCCTCTTACCCTCTTACCCTCACACCTTCTCACCTTCTCGCTTCGTCGTCGGCGAAGCCGTCCTTCTCCATCATGACCCGGATCTTCTCCAGGCCCCGGTAGGCCTTCATCTTTACGCCGCCCGGGGTATTGCCCGTCAGGCCGGCGATGTCCTCGAAGCTCATCCCCTCGTAGAAGCGCAGGACCAGGATTTCACGGACCGACGGATTGAGCCTCAGCAGGTAGCCCTGGATCCGGCGGCTGCGCTCCCGGCCTGCGGCCGCGTCGGCAGGGTTGCCCCGGGGGTCTTCCGCTTCCGGCGCGCCATGCCCGGTCCCAGCCTCCGGCAAGGCCTTGCTCCTCCTGAGGTGGCTGCGGATCACGTTGAGGGCCACCGTGTAGAGCCAGGGGAAAAACCGCTCCCCGCGCCTGAACCGCCCCAGGGTCTCAAAGGCCCGGAGGAAGATCTGCTGGCTCAGATCGTCTGCATCCTGGGCGCTCCCGGTCATCCGGAAGGCCAGGCGGAAAACCGGCCCCTTGTACGCTTCGACCAGATCGGCAAAGGCCTCGCGGTCTCCCCCGAGGACACGGCCGATGATGTCCGCTTCGTCGATCTGCTTCATATACAAATCGGACCGGGAAAAAGTCACATCATTTTATGCATCTTCCGTGACAAAAACGGACAACCCACGTCCTTATTAGACGATAATCGCCGGAGAAAAAAGCTTTTTGTTGCAAAGCTTCCCCTTGCTTTTTCACGAGGCCCATTATAGAGATTTTTTAATAGTTTTGGCATATTAGTTGAATAATAATCAAATCCGGCCGGCAGAAATCAAGCCATCGCACGAGATGTGCCGGCACTCCCTCACGAATGGAACCCGGGCCGTTGACCGCAGCGCCAGAATCACCCGTAGAGATCAGCATCATTCTTCCCGCCTTCCAGGAAGAACAGGGGATCGCCCCCCTTCTGGACCGGATCGGTGCGGTCATGGAACCGCTGGGCCGTCCCTGGGAGGTCCTCGTCATCGACGACGGCTCCACGGACGAAACCGCCGCGCGGGCCCGGGAGAGAGGGGCCAGGGTCATCTCGCACCCCTACAACATCGGAAACGGCGCGGCCGTCAAGACCGGCATCCGACAGGCCCGGGGCCGCGTGATCGTAATGATGGATGCCGACGGGCAGCACGACCCCGCCGACATCCCCAGGCTGCTCGAACACGTGGGGACGCACGACATGGTCGTCGGGGCCCGCACGAAGGAATCGCAGACCAGCCTGCACCGCGACCTGGCCAACAAGGTCTACAACGGTCTTGCCTCCTACGTCTGCAACCGGAGGATCGAGGACCTGACGTCCGGGTTCCGCGCCATCCGGGCCGATGCCGCCCGGGCGTTCCTGTACCTGCTGCCGAACACGTACTCGTACCCCACGACGCTGACCCTTTCCATCGTCCGCTCCGGGCGGAGCCTGAAGTACGTCCCCATCAGGACGTCGCGCCGCCTGGGCCGGAGCAAGATCAAGCTGCTGCGGGACGGGGTCCGCTTCTTCATGATCATCCTGAAGATCGCCACCCTCTTCTCGCCCATGAAGGTGTTCCTGCCGGTGAGCGCCCTGATGTTCCTCACGGGACTTTTCTACGGGCTCGCACGAATCTTTCTTATGGGGGACCGGTACGGGCCCACCTCGGCCATGTTGATGACCATGGCCGTCGTAGTCTTCATGGTTGGGCTCGTATCAGAGCAGGTCGCACAACTGCGATTCGACCGGGCGGAATCGCTAGAGCCGCCCTGCGTGAAGTGAAGGCCCACAGCCCGGAGTTCAGTGTTTGCCCGGATACCGAAGGTGAAAACACCTCAACCCAGGAAACTGTGTTACATCCTCTGTTACCGAGAGCCCAATTATGTGCGCTCAATGTCCCTCATGGCGGCGTTGCGGCGGATGCGGGGCGCTGTCGTGCTCGAAGCAGTCAACACGAGCGCGGGCTGGATTCGTTATGTCGAGACGATTGTCCGACTGATCCGCTGCCGGCTGACGGAAAAGCCCGACACCTATGTGCTTGGATTCCGCGGGTACGAAATCTTCTGGGTCGCCCGGCTGCTCACGGCGGGACGCGCTTTGGTCTTTGACCACATGATGTCGCCCTATGACAGCCTGCTGAACGAGAGGAAGGCAATCCGCAGGGGGGGCATCCTCGACGCGCTCGTGTACCGTTACGAACGGGGCATCCTCCGGTCTTCGGATCTCGTGCTGACAGACACGGTGACCCACCAACGGTTCATCTCGAAACGCTTCGGCATCCCGTCCGGGAAAATAGCGGTGGTACCTGTCGGTACGGACGAGTCTCTATTCTACCCGCGGCACGGGCCCGAGGCACAGGGAAAAGAGCGCCTCCATGTTTTGTTCTACGGCTCGTTTCAGCCGCTCCACGGCGTTCCGGTCATCCTGGAGGTTGCGCGACGGCTGCGGAACAAGCCCGTCCATTTCACAATCGCCGGGGGAAAGGGGCCGGGAAAAGGAGATTTGGGGACACACGACGAGTCGCCTGCCAACGTAACCCGCCTGGGTTGGGTACCCTACCGGGAATTGCCCGCAATGATCGCCCGGGCCGATCTCTGCCTGGGGGGGCCCTTCGGCGACACCGGCCAGGCGCAGCGCGTCATCACCGGAAAGACGTTTCAATTTCTGGCGATGGGGAAGCCCGTCGTCGTGGGCAGGATTGACGAAGACGCCGGGTTTGAAGACCGGCACAACTGCCTGCTCGTTACACAGGGAAGCGTTGAGGCTCTCGAGGAGGCGGTCCTGTGGTGCCTGGCAAACCGCGACCGACTGGAAGAGATCGGTCGAAACGGGCGCCTGCTCTATGAGCGGTGCTTCTCGACGGCGTGCATCGCAGCGAAGCTCGAACCGCATTTGCAGCCATGACGTACTACCCGCACAGATATTTGTTTCGGCGATACGAGCTATTGAAACAAACGGCCGGCGGGGACCGTTTTCTGGAGATTGGCCCGGGAAGACTCCTGCCGGCCGTCGAACTCCCCGGGGTCTTCAGGCGGAGAACCCTAATCGATTTAAGCGAAGATGCGCTGCCGGCCTACGACGCACTCGCACCATCCGACCGGAATCGGCTGGACTTGGTCATCGCCGATTTCATGGAGCATCATTTCGAAGAATCCTTCGATGCGGTCATCGCCTGCGAGGTCCTCGAGCACATCCGGGACGAGGCGGCGTTTCTGGACCGGGTCCGCAGGCTGCTGCATCCCGGAGGACAGCTGATCCTGTCGGTGTCCGCACGGAGGAAACTCTGGTCGGACCATGATCAGATCGCCGGGCATCTGCGGCGATACGAAAGACACGAGGTCGCGGATCTGCCCTCGAGCCGGGCATTTCGGAACGTTTCCGTAATCGCCTACGGCTTTTCTTTCGTCAACGCGTTGAGATGGGCCCGGGTCGTGCTGGCAAAACGGCAGTACAAGGAAAAAGCCGGCTGGAGCCAGGCGCGGCAGACAAAGGATAGCGGTGCCGCGCTCACGGGGCGAATGGCCCGCGTAATCGGACGGCTGGTCAATCCCGTAACGGCTCATCCGCTGTGCCGGTTTTCAGTCCTGTTCAATAACCGGGACTGGTCGGAAGGCTACCTGGTGATCAGCGAGCGATAAATGAACGTGCGGATCGTCTACAGACACTACAGGCCTCTTCACGACCTCTATCGGTCTTTCCTGATCGAACCCCCGCCTCAGGTGTCGTTCGCGATCCCCCGGACCATGAGAGCCGCGCGCCGTCTTTACCCGCTCTACCTCTTGTTCGGCGACTGGGCCCCTGTCCGATCCGTCATCGCCGTCGCCCAGGACGTACTCTTCGGAACAACCGGTGCACCCGATCGGGCAGACCTGCTCCACTTCATCCAGATGGTGCCGCTCCGCGAGCCTCAAAGGCCCTATGTCGTCGACTTTGAGCACGCTGCGGCCCTGGCGAATTTCGTCCGTTTTGACGAGTCGACCCGAAAACGAATTGAGAATTTTTTCGTCCACAGGAACTGCCGGAAGATTATCCCGCTGACCCGGGCGGCCGAGCAATCCCTGCTTGCACTCCTGCCGGATTTGCCGGATGACGTCCGGGGAAAAGTCGAGGTCATCTACCCGGCGCTGCCCAATCACACGAAACAGGGAGAGGATGACGCCGGTCCGTCCAGTACGGCTCTGGGCAACGCAGGGCCGAAATTTCTGTTTGTCGGCAACGACGTCTACCGAAAGGGCCTCCACGAACTGATGAGGGCGTTCCGGCAGCTCGAGGCCAAATATCCGAAGGCAGAGCTTCATGTCGTCTCCAATGCCCCCACGGAGCTGAAACGAGAATATGCCTCGGCGCGGATTCTCCATTACGATCCGATCTACTCTTTCGACGAGATGATCGACCGGTTCTACCTGGCCTGCGATGTTCTCGTGTTGCCGACGCACTGTGACACCTTCGGGATGGCGATCCTCAACGCCCTTTCCTGCGGCAAGCCGGTCGTAACGACCGACCAGTTTGCCGCCCGTGAGCTCGTCCGGGACGGAGAAAACGGACTGATTGTCCGTTCGCGTCGCCTGCTGCTCAACGAAATCTGTGCGCCGGACCGCGCCATAACGCGGGCTTTCGTGACCCGAGACGCTGACCCGCTGCTGGTCGAGGAATTGATTGAAGCGCTAGAGCGCCTCTGTGCGGACCGGGCAGAGATTGTGAGGATGTCCCGGGACGCCATTAAGGATTTCGAGCCCGGCGGCAGGTTCTCGATCGGGGAGAGAAATCGCAAGTTGGCCAACGTCTATGCGGGCTGCGCGGACTACCGCGAGAATCCCGCGAGGTGACGGACATTGAGGAATGTCGCGAAATCGTTTTTCCAGAGGATGAGAAGCCGCGCGGTGTCGGACTACAGCAGGCGTATCCTGGACTGTCTTGAGCCGTCAAATCGGGTGGTTTCGCTCCTCGATTGCGGCTGTGACGACGGCGAGTGGACCCTGCGATTGGGCGCCAGGATCGGAGCGGTCCGTCTCTACGGACTTGAGATCGTGGACGAGCGGAGGCTGGCTGCCCTGCGGAAGGGAATCCTGTGTGAACCCGGTGATCTGAACGAACCGTTCCCTTACGAGGACGGGCAATTCGAGATCGTGCACGCCAACCAAGTGATCGAGCACCTGAAGGACACCGACAATTTTGTCAAGGAGATCGAAAGAACTCTGAAGCCGGGCGGGTACGCCGTAATCTGCACGGAAAATTTGGCCAGCTGGCACAACATTTTTTCTCTTGTCTTCGGCTGGCAGCCCTTTTCTCTTACCAATGTATGCGAGAAACGTTTCCAGATAGGCAACCCTCTCGCGATTCACTACGACGTTGCACCGTCGAACCCGCAGAGCTGGCAGCACAATCGGGTCTTCACATACCGCGGCTTGAAAGAAATATTCACCGTTCACGGTTTCATCGTCGAACGAATCGAGGGGTCGGGGTACTATCCCCTGCCGAACCGTTTGAGCAAGCTAGACCCGAGGCACGCGGCGTTCCTCACATTGAAGATCAGAAAGGCCGGCACCACAGAGTCAGAGACAAAGTAACGTCAACGGCCGTCTGCTGCCAGCGTGGCGGATTCGGAATCGTTGCACATCGGGAAGGAAGGCTTTGCAGGACAACATGAACGTAAGGACGATCATCTCTCTCGCGTTGTTTTTCATGGTCGCCGCGGGGATCGGGTTCTTTCTAAAGGACCACCCCGAGCTGATCGGCCACGTGCGCGGGATATCGCTTTGGAGCATGACTCTCCTTCTTCTGCTGAGCGTAGCCACGCTCGCGGCAAACGGCTATTCCCTCCGGATTTTTGCGAGAAAATTCGACATTCATCTCAAGTGGACAGAGTGGTTTGGTCTGGCCACGGTGACAGCCATGGGTAACTACCTCAGCCCTTTCTCGGGCGGCATGGTCGCCCGGGCGGCCTACCTGAAAAATCGCCACGACTTCCCTTATGCCCACTTCCTGTCGATGCTGGCCTCAAACTACCTGATCGCCTATGGCGTCATCGGTGTCGCGGGAGTCGCCGGCATGTCCACGTTGAGCGGAACGGAGAGCTTTTCGTGGCTGTTGGTCTTCTTTTTTCTGGCCATCCTGTCGGCGATCCTGCTGGTCTTGTTCCTGCCCTCAGCGTCGATCGGAAGCCGCCATCGTTTGTTGCGTCTCATGCAGCAGGCCCTGGCAGGCATGAAATCCATCGAGCTGGACAGTGTTCTTTTGTGGAAACTCGTATCGCTCACCCTCTTCAACGTGTTGGTCGGCACATGCCTGTTTATCATTGCCTTCCATTCGATCGGGACCGCCGTTCCATTCAGGATTGCACTCTTGATTTACCTGCTGACTGCCTGTACCGTGCTGATCAACATCACCCCCGGCAACCTAGGTGTGCAGGAAGCCGTGACAAGCCTCGCGGCGGGAATCCTTGGAGCCGGGGCCGACATGGGGTTGCTCGCAGCACTGGTCGTCCGAGCCGTGACGATCATAGCCGCCTTTGCACTGGGCCCGTTTTTCAGTTATCTCCTTTCGAAAGAACTGATCGCATCACGAGCTGCGTCCTCGTCGGGCGCAGAGGAAATCCCTTGAGTTGCCACATTCGTAACAGATGAGGAAACCACGTGAGGGATCTGCGCGTAATCGGTGAAATTTCATGCTGAACAAGGAAAACGGGTTCATGCTCCCCTGTCGCCTCCCTCTCCCCTTTGATCGGGAGGCGGCTTTCACCGTCTTCGCCCTGCTCCTCACTTTACTGCTGGTCTACTCGAACAGCTTCCAGGGCGAGTGGCACTTCGATGACCATCACAACATCGTCGACAACCGGTGCGTGCAAGTCCATAACCTGGATGACCTGTCGCAGTCATTCTACGGTCTGACCTGTGACACGGCGGATCGACGGATTTCGAGGCCCCTGGCCTATGCGAGCTTTGCGCTGAACCACTTCTTCAGCGGGACAGACGTTTGGTCCTACCACGTAGTCAACTTCATCGTTCATCTCTCGTCGGCTTTTTTCCTGTTTCTCCTGATCCGACTGACCCTGACGCTCCCGCCCATGCGGGAGGAGTACGGCTCCGTCGCGTACCCCGCGGCCCTGTTGTCGTCGTTCCTCTGGGCGACAAGCCCCTTGCACGTCCATGCCGTCTCGATCATCGTCCAGCGGATGGCGAGCATGGCCGGGTTGGGGTACGTGGCGGCCCTATACTTCTATGCGAGGGCCCGCACGGCGCAGACAGTAGTCGGGCGCATGGCGGGCTTCACCCTCTGCGGTGGGGCCGCCCTGACGGCGTTCGCCACCAAGGAAAACACCGCCGTTCTTCCACTGGCATTCTGGCTGTATGATCTTTTCTTCCTCGCGGGAATCTCGGCGGAAACGCGGAGGCGTGCACTGAAATGGTCGCCCCTGCCCCTCGTATTCATGCTCGGGCTGGGTCTGCTCTACACGGACTTCTCCATGGAGCGGGCCGTTTACGAGTCGGGCGTGAGGCCGTTCTCTCCGCTGGAGAGGCTCCTCACGCAGGGACGGGTGATGTTCTTCTACGTCTCCCTGCTGCTCTACCCCATCCCTTCGAGGCTTACGCTGCTGCACGATATCGAAGTGTCGCGCTCGCTTTTCGATCCGTGGACGACGGCGGCCGCGATCGTCGGGATGGCCCTCTGCGTGCTTCTCGCCGTCGTCAGGGCAAGGAGATACCCTCTGCTGTCGTTCGCCATCCTGTTTTTTCTCCTCAATCACCTCGTCGAGGGAACATGGATCCCCCTGGAGCTGATCTTTGAGCACCGCAACTACATCCCGTCGATGTTCTTTTTCGTGCCCGTGGCCTTGCTGATGATCCGCTGCCTGGACTATTTTTCCTACCGCCCGGGTTTGCAGATCTTCATGGCGGTGGGCTTCGCTCTGCTATTGGCCTCCCAGGGATACACGACCTTCGAGCGCAACGATATCGTCCGCTCCGACCTTCATCTCTGGCTCGACAACGTCCAGAAGTCCCCCGACTTGAGCCGACCGCGCATCAATCTGGCAAAACATTACTACGAGGCGGGGATGTATGAGCAAGCTTATCGCGAACTTACAAGGGCGGAGAAATCCGGACGCGATACGAATTTGCGACAGATTGGTCTTGCCTCATACGGATTGGGTATCTACTATTTATATCAAGTGAATGATCTCAGGCTTGCCGAGAAAAAATTCAACGAAACTCTCGAGCGAATACCCGGTTACCCTGCTGCGATCATCGGATTGGTGAGAATAGCCTTGAAAGAGGGGAAAATCGATCAGGCGTGGCGGCTCCTGGAAGGATATTCACCCGACCGTCGATACAATCGACAAATGACAAGCACCCGGGCCCTCGTCCTGTTGAAAAAAGGCGATCCGCAGGGTGCGCTGAAGTCCGCAATGAAAGCGATTGCTCT
>MVQS01000406.1 GCA_002067855.1 Syntrophaceae bacterium PtaB.Bin038 | reverse complement strand
GGCAACATCGTCATCGAGATCTCCGACGACGGCCGGGGCCTCAACCGGGAGAAGATCCGGCAGAAGGCCATCAAGAACGGGCTCATCAGCCCCTCGGATAACCTGACGGACCAGGAGATCAACCGCCTCATCCTGCTGCCCGGGTTCTCGACGGCCGAGAAGGTCACCGACATCTCGGGCCGCGGCGTGGGCATGGACGTGGTGAAGCAGGCCGTGGAGAAGCTTCGAGGCAAGATGGACATCCAGAGCGTCGAGGGGAAGGGGACGACCTTCGTCACCGGGTTCCCGCTCACCATGGCCATCATCGACGGCATGATCGTGAAGGTGGGCAACGAGCGCTACATTCTGCCCACGGTGGCGATCCGGCAGCTCATCCGGCCCGACCGGGCGGCCTACAACTGCATCGTCGGGGAGGCGGAGACGATCAACGTCATGGGGCGGCTGCTGCCGCTGGTGCGCCTCCACCGGCTCTTCGACATCGAGCCCGCGCACGCCAACCCCTGGGAGGCCACCCTGGTGGTCATGGAGGGGGAGAAGCGCTCCAAGTGCCTGCTCGTCGACGAGATCCTGGGCAAGGAGGAGGTCGTGATCAAGAACCTGGGCGAGAGCCTCAAGCGCATCAAGGGCGTCTCCGGCGGCGCCATCCTCGGCGACGGCAACGTGGGCCTGATCCTCGACCCCGAGGGGCTCTT
The DNA here is from genome assembly GCA_002067855.1 of Syntrophaceae bacterium PtaB.Bin038. GTDB lineage: Bacteria > Desulfobacterota > Syntrophia > Syntrophales > UBA2192 > UBA2192. The sequence continues at coordinate 19,589 of MVQS01000406.1, read as the reverse complement.
CGAGATGGCCGAGGCGAACTGACGCGGCGGGCACCGGCGCCTGCCGCGCGTGACGGATTTCCGGATTCCGGGATCAAACCTGATTGCGGGGGAAGCATATGAGCGTGAACAAGAATCTCAAGATCCTCATCGTCGATGACTTCGCCACCATGCGCAAGGTCATCCGGAACCTGCTCAAGCAGGGCGGCTTCGAGAACGTCGTGGAGGCCGAGGACGGGGCGGCGGCCCTCAAGATGTTGAAATCCCAGCAGGTCGATTTCATCATCTCCGACTGGAACATGCCCAACATGAGCGGGCTCGATCTGCTCAAGGCCGTCCGCGCCGACGACGAGCTCAAGGCGCTGCCCTTCCTCATGGTGACGGCGGAAGCCCTGAAGGACAACGTCGTGGCGGCCGTCAAGGCGGGCGTGAGCAACTACATCGTGAAGCCCTTCACCGCCGAGGTGCTCAACGAGAAGATCGAGAAGATCGTCAAGAGCCTGGCGGCGTAGATCGACAAAGGACGACCTCCCATGGATGTGCGATTCATCAACCCCTTTCTCAACGGGACCGTTCAAGTCTTGAAAACCATGGCCTTCGTGGAGCCCAGGGCGGGCAAGCCCTTTCTCAAGAGGGACAGCCTCGCCCGCGGCGACATCTCGGGCATCATCGGCCTGACCGGCTCGGCCCGGGGGTCCCTGGCCCTGAGCTTCACCGAAAGCTGCATCCTGAAAATCGTCTCCAACATGCTCGGCGAGGAGATCAAGACCCTCAACGGCGATATCAAGGACGCCGTGGGCGAGATCACCAACATGGTCTCCGGCGCGGCCCGCAAGGAACTCGAGACCCTCGGGTTCAACATCACGGCGGCCATCCCCACCGTCGTGGCGGGCAAGGACCACTCGATCAGCCACGTGCTCGGGGGGCCGAGCATCATCATCCCCTTCGAGACGCCCCACGGGCCCTTCGTCGTCGACATCTGCATCGGCGGCGGGGGGCAGTAGACGCCGCGCAGGCTCGACGGAGCCGGGCGGCGGCCGGCGTCGGAGCCGAGGCATCCCGTCACCGAACGCGAAGGCAGGGAATTCCTTCCGTCTTTATCGCGTGGCCTGGTACTTCCTCACGACCTCCCGGAGGGCGGCGAGCTGCTGCTCGCTCATCTGAAAGGTGTAACGGTTTCCCCCCTTGAAGGTCACGGTGACGGCCTGGGACTTGGCCAGTTTCAGGATCTTGTCCTCCTCGGCGATCTCGTTGTCGGACCATTCGTTGACGCCGTGCACATCGACGGAGGACTGTTTCTGCGGGTAGATCGTGTCGATCGTCAGCCTCGTGCCGTTCTGGCCCTGCAGGGTGACGGACTCGTAGGAGAGGTACTCGGGGGCCTCGTACCGGGTTTTCACCTTGAAGAACTTCTTCCCGGTGTATCGCTGGACGAAATAGATCTCCACGTAGAACTTCCGGTCCTCGCCGATCTGCTGTGCGAGGTTGCGCGTGGAGCGGTAGACCTTCCAGGACTTGATCGGGTCGTCCTCGATGAGGATGTGCCGGCCGATGTCGCGCTGGGCCTCGAGTTCCTCCTCCAGATCGGAGCGCAGCTCCTCGCGCAGCGCCAGGAGCTTCTCGCTCAGGTCCTTCGTCAGGAAGGCGGACTTCATCTCCCGGTCGATCATTTCGATCCGGCCCTTGAGGTCCCGCGTCGCCTCCACGGACTTGACGATCTTCTGGTACTGGTTCAGGGCGAGGTTCCGGATCTCGGCGATCTTCTCCCCCGCCGCCGCGGCGTGCCGACTCGTCGGGAAGCGGTCGACGAGAGTCTGGAATTTCTCCAGGGCGTCGCCGTAGCGCTTCTCCCCGTAGAGGCTCATGCCCGTCCGGTAGTAGAAATCGGAAAGGTCCTTGAGCTGTTTCAGCTCCTCGGCGAGGGTTTCGTTCTGCTGCCGCGAAAGCAGCAGCTCCTTGTTGAGCCGTTCATTCTCGAGCTGCAGATCCTCGAATTTCTTGTAGGAGACGCAGCCGGACAGAAGGAGGGCACAGACCAGCAGAAGGAGAAAGCGATGCATAAGGGCTCCGTGAAACCATAGACAGCCATCCACAGGAATAATGGTATGCAACATACGATATGATTGAAGCAAAATAGCGCTATTCGGGCGGATTTTCAAATCATTTTCAAGACTCACCTTCGGAAAATCGTTGCAATGCCGCAAGTTCCCGGGATCAGGGCATAATTGCCCTCCGGCCTGCCCGGAAAGGGGAGTGATGCCTTGCGGCACCCGGGGCGGGCAGATCTCCGGTGGCGACGGCACGGCGCCGACCGTCACGGCGACCTTGACCCGGGGGATTCGATTTGTTAGGGGTGTCAGGGGTGGGGGGCAACATGATCTGGCACCAACAGGACGTCAAGTCGGTTCTCGCCGAGCTGGATGTTCCCATCGACGGCCTTCGTTCCGAAGAAGCCGGCAAACGACTCGCAAAATTCGGCCGCAACGAGATCGAGGAGAAGGGCAGGCGCTCTGCGGTCTCGATGTTCCTCGACCAGTTCCGGGACTTCATGATCCTGGTGCTGATCGCCGCCGCCGCGGTCTCCGGGTTCGTGGGCGAGGCGGCCGACACCGTCGCCATCCTCGTCATCGTCTTGCTCAACGCGGCGATTGGGTTTGTCCAGGAGTACCGCGCCGAAAGGGCCATGGAGGCCCTGAAGCGGATGGCCGCCCCCGCGGCCCGCGTCCTGCGGGACGGCAAGGTTTCGGCCGTCCCCGGCGCCGAGATCGTCCCGGGGGACCTCGTGCTTCTCGAGGCGGGCGCCATCGTCCCGGCGGACATGCGGCTCGTCGAGGCGGTGCAGCTCAAGGTCGAGGAAGCGGCCCTCACGGGCGAGTCGGTCCCCGTGGAGAAGCACACCCGGGCCCTTCGCGAGGAGCTCCTTGCCCTGGGGGACCGGTCGAACATGGTCTTCAAGGGCACCGTCGTCACCTCCGGCCGGGGCACCGGGGCGGTCGTCGGCACGGGGATGGGCACGGAGCTCGGGAGAATCGCCTCCATGCTCCAGGAGGACGGGGAGGTCAAGACCCCGCTCCAGAAGCGGCTGACGGTCTTCGGCAAAAAGCTCGCCGTCGCGGTCCTCTTCATCTGTGCCTTCATCTTCGGCGTGGGGCTCCTGCGGGGCGAGGCGCCCGTTCTCATGTTCCTCACGGCCGTCTCGCTGGCCGTCGCGGCCATCCCCGAGGCCCTCCCCGCCGTCATCACGATCTCGCTCGCCCTCGGGGCGCGCAGGATGGTGGAGCAAAACGCCCTGATCCGGAAGCTGCCCGCCGTGGAGGCGCTCGGCTCCGTCACGTACATCTGCTCCGACAAGACGGGAACCCTCACGTGGAACCGCATGGCGGTGGAGGCACTCTGGGCCGAGGGGACGCTGTTCCGAAGCGGCGACCCCGCCGTCAAGCGGTTCGACCGCCTCATGAAGGCGCTCGCCCTGAGCAACGATGCCCTCCCGTACGCCAGCGGGGACGTCGGAGGGGACCCGACGGAGGTCGCCCTCTGCCGGGTGGCGGGGGAGCATGGGTACGCGAAGGCCGAGCTCGAGAGGGAGCACCCCCGGGTGGCCGAGATCCCCTTCGATTCGGAGCGCAAGTGCATGACGACGATCCACCGCTGGCCCGGGGGATTCATGGCCTTCACAAAGGGCGGGGTCGACGTCATGATCGAAAAGGCCGTCGACATGCTCGCGGCGGACCGGATCGCCCCGCTGGACGCCGCGGAGGTCGGCCGCGTCAACGACCGGTTGGCCGACGAGGGGCTCCGCGTGCTTGCCGTGGCCTGCCGCTTCTGGGACGAGATACCCGCCGAGCTGACGCCGGAGAGCGTGGAGAAAGGACTCACCTTCCTGGGCCTCGTGGGCATGCTGGACCCGCCGCGGGAGGAAGTCCGCGAGGCCGTGAGTCTCTGCAAGTCCGCCGGCATCCGGCCCGTCATGATCACGGGCGATCACCCGCTGACGGCCCGCTCCATCGCGCGGCGCATCGGCATCATCGACGACGGCGGCACCGTGATGACCTGCCGGGACCTCGAGAAGATCTCCATGGACGTCTTCGAGGATCGCGTGGAGGACATCCGCGTCTACGCCCGGATGATCCCAGAACAGAAGCTCAAGATCGTCAAGGCCCTCCAGGACAGGGGGCAGTCCGTGGCGATGACGGGCGACGGGGTGAACGACGCTCCCGCCCTCAAGCGTGCCGACATCGGCATCGCCATGGGCATCACGGGCACGGATGTCTCCAAGGAAGTCTCGCACATGATCCTGCTGGACGACAACTTCGCCACCATCGTCAAGGCCGTCCGGCAAGGCCGCATGATCTACGACAATATCCGAAAGTTCATCAAGTACCTCCTGACCACCAACTCCGGAGAGATCTGGACCCTTTTTCTCGCGCCCCTGCTGGGGTTGCCCATCCCGCTGCAGCCGATTCAGATTCTCTGGGTCAACCTCGTCACGGACAGCCTCCCGGCCCTTGCCCTGGCCCTGGAACCCGCCGAGGATGACGTCATGGCGAGACCGCCGAGACCCCCTTCGGAGAGCGTCTTTGCCCATGGGCTCGGGCATCATGTGATCTGGGTCGGCATCCTGATGGCGGCGATTGTTCTGACCGTTCAGGTCGTTTGTCTGCAGAGCCGCAATACGCACTGGCAGACGATGGTCTTCACGGTCGTGGCCCTGACGCAGCTGGGCCACGTGCTGGCCATTCGCTCCGAGCGGAGGTCGCTCTTCACGCAGGGGCTGCTGTCCAACAAGGCCCTTCTGGGCGCCGTGGTGCTGAGTTTCCTCCTGCAGATGGCGATCATCTACGTTCCTTTTCTGAACGGGGTCTTTTTCACTGCGCCCCTGACCGTTGGGGAATTGCTCGCAGCCGTTCTTGCCTCTTCGGGCGTGTTCCTTGCCGTCGAGTGCGAGAAAATGGTAAAAAGGAGACACCGGTGACACACTCAGGCTGCGTATCCACACCACTACTACAAGGAGGGGAGGAAATCATGTCAAAAACCGCGAAGAATCTGCGCGAAGCATTTGCGGGCGAATCGCAGGCCAACCGCAAGTACCTCGCCTTTGCCAGGAAGGCCGAGTCGGAGGGGTTCAAGCAGGCGGCAAAGCTGTTCCGGGCCGCCGCCGAGGCGGAAACGGTGCACGCCCACGCCCACCTGCGCGAGCTGGGCGGGATCCGGTCCACGAGGGAGAACCTTGAAGAGGCCATCAACGGCGAGTCCCACGAGTTCCAGACCATGTACCCGGGGATGATCGCCGACGCGAAGGCCGAGGGCGCGGCCGGGGCCCTGCGGAGTTTCGAGTTCGCCAACGCCGTGGAGAAAATTCATGCGGCGCTCTACCGGAACATGCTCGAAAACCTGGGCAAGACGCCGGACACGGATTACTGGGTCTGCCAGGTCTGCGGGATGACGGTCGAGGGCGAGGCCCCGGACGAATGCCCCGTGTGCAGGGCGAAAAAGCAGGCCTTCAAGAAGGTGGACTAACGTCAGGCAAAAGGCAAAAGGAAAACAAATCCCCCGCACACCGGAGCCGACCCCCGACGGCCGCCCGACCCTGATGTTCCCGGCGTGCATTCCGCGGCTTGCCATGGCCCGAATCGTGATTACCATACGGTTGCCGCAGGAACACATTCGGCTTGACACGGCAGGCCTGTTGTGAAAAAAGCCCTTCCGGAGAAGAATCCCATTCCCGGGGAGTTTTTCATGGGCAACAGAGATACATCCACCATCGATCAGAAACGAACCCTGCTGAGCGTCTGGTTCCAGGCGACCCGGCCTTTTTCCCTCACCGCCTCGGTGCTGCCTGTGGTGATCGGCGCCGTGCTGGCTGCAAGCCATGACGGGCCCGTCGACTGGCCCCTCTTCCCCCTCATCGTCGCGTGCTCGCTCCTGTTCCACATCGGGACGAACATGGTGAGCGACTACTTCGATTACGTCAAGGGGGTGGATCGCGACGAGACCTACGGTTCGAGCCGGGTCCTCACCGACGGACTCCTGACCCCGAAACAGCTCCTCGCGGCGGGCATCCTGCTCTTTGCCGCGGGCTTTTCCCTCGGCCTCCTGCTGGTTGCCGTCCGCGGATGGCCCATCTTCATCCTCGGCGTCATCGGGCTCCTGGGGGGCTGGTTCTACACGGGCGGTCCCGTCGCCTACAAGTACCTGGCCCTCGGCGACATCCTGGTCTTCATCCTCATGGGGCCGCTGATGGTGATCGGCTCCTATCTGGCCCTGACGGGCGGGTTCAGCCTGACGGTGCTCTACGCCTCTCTCCCCGTGGGATGCCTCGTGGCGGCCATCCTCCACGCCAACAACCTGCGGGACATCCCCCATGACGCCAGGGCGAACATCCGGACCATGGCCATGGTGCTGGGCGTGCCTGCCGCCAAGGCCATCTACGTGGGCCTCGTGGCCGGGGCGTACGCGGTCGTGGCCGTCATGGTCCTGGCGGGTCTCGTCACGGCGCTGGCCCTGGTCGTGCTGCTCACCCTGCCCCTGGCGGTGCGGAACGTGAAGGCCGTGCTGGCGAGCGTTCCGGACAGGCCGGAGTCCATCGCCATGGGGGACGTCATGACCGCCCAGCTTCACCTGGCCTTCTGCGCGCTCTTCGGGCTTTCCATCTTCGCCGGGACCTTCCTGAAATGACCTCCGTCGTCCGGCTCTGCGCCCTGGCCGCGCTCTTCTGGTTCGTCCTGTTCTCGCCATGGACGGCCCCCCGTCTGAATTTCTGGCTCGTCATGGCGATGGCGACGGCCGTCCTCTCCGCCGCGGGGCTGTGGCTGCAGAGAGCGCATCTCCGCGAGATCTACGCCTTCAGGCCCTCCCACGTGCTCATCGGGCTTGCGTCGGCCCTGATCCTCTATGCCGTCTTCTGGGTCGGAAACCTGGTCTCGACGCAGGTCTTCCAGTTCGCGAAACCGGAGATCGCCGGCATCTACAGCATCCGGGCACAGGCCTCGCCGCTTGTCATCGGTCTGCTGCTGCTTTTCTGGGTGGGGCCCGCCGAGGAGATCTTCTGGCGCGGCTTCGTCCAGGAAAGGCTCTATGAAAGGTACGGCGGAATGGGGGGCTACCTCGTCGCCTCCCTGGTCTACGCGGCCATCCACGTCTTCGGGTTCAACTTCATGCTCTTCATGGCCTCGCTGATCTGCGGGCTCTTCTGGGGGGCCATGTACCTCCGGTACCGGTCGGTGTGGCCGGGACTCATCTCTCACGCCGTTTGGGATGTGCTGATTTTCGTGGTGATACCGGTGCAGTAAGCCTGAGGCAGTTGTCCGCGAAACTAAGAGGGTAAGAAGGCAAGAAAGAGATGGATCGGGAATTGCACTCCCGGTCCTTTTTTTTCTGACCCTCTTAGCCTCTCACCTTCTCCCCCTCTTGCCGATAGCGGAGGCCAAGAGCCAGCAGGAGGCCGGCGACGGGCAGGGCCATGATGGACTGCAGGGCCGCGGCGACGCCGAAGTGATCGGCGACGACGCCCAGCAGCGTCACGCAGATGCCGCCCGTGCCGATGGCGAACCCCGCCATGAGGCCCGAGGCGATCCCCAGGCCCTGCGGGATCAGGTGCTGTGCCATGACGATGGTCACCGAGAAAGTGGAGATGAGGATCATCCCCAGGAGGCCGAGCACGGCGAAGAGGAGAAGCCCCTTCGTGACGAAGAACAGGGGCAGGAGCAGGGATGAAAGGAGCATGGAGAAGACCAGGTACCGCTTGTGCCCCCAGCGGTCGGCCAGCGGCGCCCCCGCCAGGGTCCCGATCGCCCCGCCGGTGAGGAAGGTGGTGACCAGGGTCCCGGCCTGCAGGATGTCGCCCTTGAGGACGTCGATGTAGTGGAACGGGATGTAGGTCAGCAGGCCGACCTGGATCCACGATCGCATCACGACGATGCCGACGAGGACGAACAGGGAGATCCATTGCGCCTTCGCCGGCCCCGCCTGCTTTGCGGCATCGGCGGCACGGCCTTCGGGGCGGGGGATGGCGATCGCGCGCCAGAACAGGAGGATCGTCGCGACGAAGATGACCGCGGGCGTCAGCAATACGGGGAGGCTCTCGAACCCGTAGCTCCGGACGACGAAGAGCGCAAGAAGGGGGCCGATCGCGAAGCCCAGGTTCCCCCCGACCGAGAAGATGGACATCCCCGTGACCTTCTTCTCGCCCGTGAAGAAATGGGCCGTCCGGAACCCCTCGGGGTGGTACGAGGCGATCCCGAGGCCGCTCAGGACGACGAGCGGCAGCACGAGGGCGAAACTCGTCGGCAGGGCGAGCATGGAAAACCCGAGCCCCGCGCAGAGACACCCCAGGGGAAGCAGCACGGGCTTTTCCTTGCGGTCCGAGATGTACCCGAACAGGGGCTGTATGATCGACGACGTGAGCGTGCCCACCAGCAGGATGGTGCCCGTGGCCGTGTAGGAGAGCATGAGCTTCGCCTTGAGAAAGGGCAGCACGACGGGCAGCGCCCCCTGGTAGAGGTCCGTGACGAGATGGCCCGAGGAGAGAAGAAGCAGGACTTTGACGTTGAACTTGTTCGAGGACAAATGACTTGATTCCCTTTAGCCCGATACCCTGGAGCCGGCACCCGAAGCCCCGGTGCGATGCTCTCATACCCCGTGCGGCAAGTCAAGCCGCGGAGTGGCCGGGCATGGCATGGAACTTGCTCGATAAAGGTTCGGTTTCGTCCGTGCGTCCCGTCGCCGGTCGGAACGAACAGCAAAGAAGCGAGAGGAAGAGATGGAATCCAAATCGAGACCGGGCAGCGAAAAGACCCTGGGGCAGATTCTCGTCGACAAGGGCATCATAAGCCGGGAACAGCTGGACCGCGCCCTGCGGGTCAAGGCCGAGCAGCCGGGCAAGTATCTCGGCGAGATCCTGTTCGAAATGGGGGTCCCGCAGGAGAAGATCAACCGCGCCCTGTACTACTTCAACAAGCGCAGGACGATCGGCGAGATCCTCGTGGACCAGAAGCTGATCACCCGGGAGCAGCTGGAGGAGGCGCTTTCGAAGCAGAAGAAGATCAAGGAGAAGTGGGGTCACACGAGGCCCCTGGGACTGCTGCTCATCGAGCTGGGGTACATCAACAGCCGCGGCTACCTCACGGCCCTCTCGAAGCACTTCAACATGCCCATCCTGTCCATGAAGGACTACCAGCCCAATCCCCAGCTCCAGAAAGTCATCGGCGAGCGCTACGCCATGGAGCGCAAGATCATCGTGCTGGACAACAGTGCGAAGACCATCAAGCTCGTCCTGGCCGAACCGTCGACCCAGATCATGGAGGAACTCCAGAAGGCGATACCTCCGGGCAAGGTGATGGAGTTCTACCTGGCGGGCTACGGCGAGATCGACGAGAGCCTGCGCCGGGTCGCCGACCCCTTCAGCTTCACGCAATACCGATAAAACAGGCATCAGGCGTCGGGCTTCGGAGAAAAGGAACGGAAAGAGCGAAAGAAAGAGGGATGCTCTGCAAGACAGACATCCCTCCTTGTGTTTCCTGGACCCTGTACCCGGTAGCCTGACCCCTGTCCTCACGCTCCCGGCGTGGGGGGGTCGCCTTCGTATTTCGTCGCCCGCTCCCGGATCTTCTCGAGCCACTTCTCGCGGTAGAAGTAGGCAACCAGCAGGCAGAGGCCCGTGAAGGCGAGCAGGCCGGCAAGGGGCCAGAACTGGTTGTTCCGCGCGAAGCTCCCGAAGGCGGACAGCATGATGGTGCCGAAGAGACGGCCCACGGTGGAGATGACGAGGAAGGTCGCGACCCGCATGTGGGAAAGCCCGAGGATGTAGCACAGGTAGTCCTTCGGGAACCCCGGGATCAGGAAGAGGAAGAAGGCGACAAAGACCCCCTTGTGCTCCAGGACGTAGTCGTACTTTCGCAGCGTCTCGGGCTTGACGACCCGCTCCACCAGGGGCAGGCCGAAGATGCGGGCCAGCAGGAAGGCAAGCCAGGACCCGACCGTGAGCCCGACCGTCGAGTAAACGGTTCCCAGCCAGGGGCCGTACAGGTAACCGCCGATGAATCCGCTCACTTCCCCGGGGATCGGCGCGAAGACGACCTGCAGGATCTGCAGGGCGATGAAGATGATCTCGTCGTACGGGTCGAAGGAGGTGATCCACTTCACCGCTTCTTCGCGGTCGGAGAAGATCGTGTACAGGTCGTAATGAAGGAAGAGGTACGCGCCGATCGCAAAGAAGGCGACGAGAGTCAGGGCGCTGAGGATGTAGTGTCGTTTCATGGGTTCAGGGCTTCGACGGGTCGGGGCGGAACCCGGTCCCGCGGGCGCTTTTTATTACCAGAGAACGGGGTTGAACACAAACGGCTTTTGCCCGGGGATGCACGGGTGCCGCGCAGGGGGTGCACGCCCCGGCGGAAAGGGATGTCCGGGGCGGGGAGGGGACGGCGCGTCGGGAAAAGGGAGAGAAAGGGAAGCGGGACAGGGATGCCGCCATCGCCGGCGCCCGGCCCTCAGGCGGATCCGACCGTGCCGGCAAGACCCGTCGAGGATTTGAGCCGCTGCAGCTCGCCCCGGACCCGCGTCAGCTCGTCGCTCGTCTCCTTGAGCCTGCGGGCGAGGACCTCGGCCATGACCATGTAGTAGATGGCGGCGAAGGCCACCCGGTCTTCCTTGTGCAGGTTCTCCATGGCGGCCACGTCCGTGACGAGGCAGACTGTCTCGTCGACGGCCGACACCGACGACGTCCGGCCGGAAGCCGACAGGAGCCTCATCTCGCCGAACACGTCGCCCGTGCGGGCGAGGACCTTGATCTCCACCCCGTGGCGGGTGACACGGACCTTCCCCGAGACGATGAAGTAGATCCGCTGGTCCGGCTCTTCCTCGCGGGTGATCGTCTCGCCCGGCGTGTACTTCAGAATCCGGCTGCAGCTGAGGATCTTGCGAAGGTCCTTCTTGTCGAAGGCCTGCAGCTTCGGGATCTTCCGGAGAGCCTGGATGATTTCGCCGTTTCCCTCGAGAACATGCATGGACTGCCTCGCCCTGGCCGGGATGACGGCGCGCGGCATCGTCACCCCCTGGAATGGGACCTCTCGTCGATTGGACATTAAAAAAACGTGCCAATGCCCCTGTTTGTTCCATTGACTTGGGCAATCTCTTCGTTTACCTTTTAGATCCGCCGGTTCGGCGGATCGGAGTTTCCATGCGAATCGGCATCGTACATACCCGGGATGCCCCGTGCCAGTGCGCGGAGTCGATCCGCCGGGGCCTCGAGGCCCTGGGCCACGAGTACCTGATCGTGAACTCCGGGGACATCGAATTCCACATCCCGGAGATGGTCCGCGGCTGCGACCTCGTCTTCGACCACACGGACACCTACCGGGGGCGCGGCCGCTTCCGCTCCCTCGTGCGGTCGCTTCTCGAGGCTCACGGACTGCCCGTCGCGGGTCCCGATGCCCGTGCCTGCGCTCTGGCCGACGACAAGGCCGCGGCAAAGAGACGCCTCGCGGCTGCCGGTGTGCCCGTGCCGCCGGGCGTCGTCGTGACTCCGGGGAACGACGCCCTGCCGGACTGGCTCACCCCGCCGCTGATCCTCAAGCCCGCCTTCGAGCACATGAGCCGGGGGCTGGAGCTCGTTCAGGACAGGGACGGGGCACGGGATCGCCTGCCGGGGCTCCTGTCGCGGCTCGGCCAGCCCATCCTCGTCGAGATGTTCATCCCGGGACGGGAATTCGCCGTCTCCGTCGTCGACGGGCCCCGGGGGCTCGAGGTCCTGCCCCCCCTGGAGTGGCTTGCGGACGGCGGGGAAACGGGGGTCCTGACGGAGGCGTTCAAGCTCGGGGACATCCTGCCGGGCCGCAGGGACGCGGTGCGGGCGGACCTTGCGCCGGCCGAACTCCGGGAGCTGGCGGATCTGTCCCTGGCCGCGTTCCGGGCGCTCGGGCTCAGGGACTACTCGCGCTTCGACGTGCGTCGCTCACCGGGGGGGACGTTCTTCTTCATGGAAGCCAACGTCACGCCGAGCATGGAGCCCGAGGAGGCGCTGGCCCTCTCGGCCCGCTGGGCGGGCATGGATTTCCCGGCCCTGCTCAAGCGGATCCTGTCCGCGGCGCTGGGACGGCTGCCCGCGGCAAGGGCGACGGCGACGGAGATGACGGTCGAGCTGCCGTCCGGGCCCGTCAGGCTCAGGCTCCAGCCGGGCGTCCACGTCCCTCCGCCCTCCACGCTGGAGCTGGCCCGCCTGCTCGACGTCCGGCCCGGGGAACGGGTCCTCGAGCTGGGCTGCGGCAGCGGGGTCCTTTCCCTGGCCGCGGCCGGGCTCGGCGCCGAGCGGGTGGTCGCCGTCGATGTAGACCCGGCGGCCCTGGAATCGGCGACGGAGAACGCCGTGCTCAACGGGTTTGCGGGCCGCATCGAGACGAGGGCCGGCTCCTGGTACGAAGCCCTCGAGGGGGGCGAGCGCTTCGACACGATCATCGCCACCCCGCCCCAGACGCCGGGACGGAGGCCCTTCGGGCCCCGTTACGGGGGAGCCGACGGCGCGAAGCACCTGCTAGCGGTCATCGACGGGGCCCCGGGCCGGCTCGAACCGGGGCGCGGGCGGCTCTGGCTGGCGGCGATCTCCCTTGCGAACCTGCCCGGAGTGCTGGCGCGGCTGCGGGAACGGTTCGAGGCGGTCGACCTTGTCGGCGAGACGCAGCGGCCCTTCACGGCCGCCGAGTACAACGGGATGGACGAAGGGCTCTTCGAGTACCTCGATTCCCTGCGCCGCCGCGGCCTCGCCGAGTTCCACGAGGTCTCCGGCGGGGAGTACGTGTTTCGAAATCTCTTCATCCGGGCCTCCGGGGTGAAGGCGCCATGAGACGGCTCATCGTCAACGCCGACGATCTGGGGGCCGACGAGGCGCGCAACGAGGGCATCTTCGAGGCGATCCGTGCGGGGGTCGTGACGAGCGCGAGCATCCTGCCCAACGGGCCCGCCCTGGGGCACGCCCTGGAGAAAATCCGGTCGGGCGGCTGCGAGGGGGTCTCCTTCGGGGCCCACCTGAATCTCAGCGAGGGAAGGCCGCTTGCCGCGGGTCTGTCGCGCCTGTCGGGCCCCGACGGGAGCTTCCTCGGCAAGGCCGGCGCGCACCGCCTGCTTGCAGGCGCGGCGGATGCGTCCCTCACGGGCGAAATCGCAAAGGAGACGGCCCTTCAGATCGTGAGGCTCCTCGATGCGGGGATCGCCCTCACCCACGTAGACGGCCACCAGCACGTCCACATCTTTCCCGCGGCCCTCCTTGCCGTGGCGGAGACCGCGAAGGGTCTTGGGATCTCGAGGATGCGGATCCCGGAGGAACCCTTTCCGCCCGGGGACGACGCGCCGGCCGATGGGATGAAAGAGGCCCGCATGTTTTCCGCCTTGGGCCGCGAGGCCCGGGGGCGGCTTGCCTCGTCGGGAATCGCCTCGAGCGATCATTTCCGCGGGCTTGCGCTCAAGGGCCGGCTCGATCTCGAGAGGCTGGTGGAGCTTGTCGGGGCGCTGCCCGAAGGCACGACGGAGTTGATGGTCCACCCGGGCCGGGTCCCGGCGGGGGGTGCCTTCTCCGCGTTTTCCTCGGCGGACCGCGAGCGGGAACTCGAGGCCCTCCTGCATCCCCGTTTCCGGCAGGCCCTGACGGCCGCCGGGGTGGAGCTGGCGTCCTTCAGGGAGATCGGTTCGTGAACGCTTTGAAGCTGCTCATCCTGACGCCGACGGCCCTGCCGGCCGTGACGGGCAACGCCATGACGGCCGAACGGTGGCGCCGCTCGCTCGTCGGCATGGGGCTCGACGTGCGGGTCACCGCAACGGAGGGGTGCACGGCCCGGGACCTCGCGCGGGACATCGACCGCTTCCGCCCCGACATCCTTCACGTGCACAACGCCTACCGCGCCGGCGGGCCCCTGCTGGAAGCGGCGTATGCGATGCCCCGGAGAGACCTTCCCTTCGTGGTGTCCCCCTCGGGCACCGACATGAACCTCGAATCCCGGGTGCCGGGGAGGAGAAAGATCGTCGACACGGTCCTTCGACGCGCCGATGCGGTGATCGTCCAGAGCGAGGAGGGCAGGGCGCGCCTTCAGGAAATCGTCCCCGAGATGATGGACCGGGTTTCCCTCGTTCCGAAGTCCTTCGTCTGGATGGGCGAAGAGGCGCACGACCTCAGGGCTTCGTGCGGTCTGGGTCCCGAAGACGTGGTTTTCTTCATGCCCGCGGGGGTCCGGCCGGTGAAAGGCAACGTCGAATGCCTGCTCGGCTTCGAGAACGTCCGCCGCCGGCGCCCGGGCGCCCGCATCGTCTTTTCGGGGCCCGCACTGGACAAAGGGTACGCGGACCGATTCCGCAGGGAGGTGCAGCGGCTGAAGGGATTCGCAAGCTGGATCCCGCCGATCACGCCGTCGGCCATGCGTTCGGCCTACGAGTCTGCGGACGTGGTCGTGAACGCGTCCTTCTCCGAAGGGCTCTCCAACGTCCTCATCGAGGGGAAGGCGGCCGGGAAGCCCCTGCTGGCCTCGGACATCCCCGGCAACCGCTGGCCCGTCCTGGGGGACCCGGGCGATGCGCCCATGGGGCTGCTCTTCAACCCGTCGGAGGCGGGGGATTTCACGGACAAGGCGCTTCGCCTCATCGACGATGACGGGCTGAGACTCAGGCTCGGCGAAGCCGGCGCGGCCTATGCGAGGCGCATGCCGGGGCCCTGCGACGAGGCCCGGGCGCTTGTAGCGGTGTACGAGAAAACCTTGGGTCGCAAGGGTCTTGTGGCCATGGGACAGGGCAAAGGATAAAGAAGCACGGGTGCGGAAACTTCGAAGAGGAATGCTCTGCGGGGCATTCCTCTTATTGCTTCATGCCTTGCCCCCGGTCCTGCGCTTCGTGCCCGTCCTGCGCCCCTCTCCTGTGTTGAAAACCCGGATTTTCACCCCGAATCAGGCATTTGCGCAGGCAGAGTCCGGCATGTGAGCCGGGCAACTCTCTTCGACGGGTCATGTCGCCCTCCCGGGTCATAACTGTAAAACAACCCTTACATTTTTCATTAGAAGACTAAGCTCTTGAACGGATTCGTCATTTTCCGATTCCCACCGTTCCGGATCGGTTGCGCTGTAAAAACATTTTACGAAAATCGCAGGATATAAACAACCCACATTCAAATATCATCAATGATATCAGGCACATGTTTTCCGGCACATCTAATGCAACGAATTATTGCGTTATTGCGGCAGAGCAGAGAGCAATAACTTTACCCCTCAAAATCCATTCAGAAATAATAATCGAAACCAACTTGGGAGGAATCTTTTTATGCGGAAGAACATCTCGGCGCGCGTTCTCATTGTCTCGATTCTTGTGATACTGGCGGTTCTTTCGGGTTGCGGCAAGATGGATTTCAAGTCCGAGTACCAGGTCGTGTTTCTGACCAACGGCCAGGCGTTCATTGGCAAGCTCGAGGGCGCGGGCTCGGAATACCCCCTCCTCAGGGACGTGTATTACATCCAGAGCGGGGTGGATCAGGGCACAAAGCAGGTCACCAATGTCCTCGTAAAGCGAGGCAAGGAGCTGCACGGGCCGGACTTCATGTACATCAATGCCCGGAACATCCTTATGATCGAGCCCGTGTCGGCCGAGTCCCAGGTGGGCAAGCTGATCAAGGAGGCCAAGGCACAGGAGACCAAGGCGCAGTCGAAGTAACACGGCAGAAGGATGAGAAGCAGAAGCAGGCAGGGAGGGGGCGAGATGAAAACAAGACCCGTGATCCGTCGGAAGTCTTTCCGTCGGTTGCTGAGCGCTCTGATGGTCATAGCCGTCTGCACTGGCGGTTACTGTATCGCCTACGCCCAGGATGCGGTATGGAACGGGGGCACCGGTTTATGGTCGGTCGCAAGCAACTGGACCCCTGCCACGATACCAAACGGGGCTTCTTACAATGTCTTCATTGACGGCGGCAAAACGGGCGTCACCTCCACCGTCACCCTCGATGTGAACGCAAGCATCGCCAGCCTTACTATCGACGCCAACAGCTCCACTCCTAATGACAAGCTTATCATTGGGAGCGGGATATCTCTCACCCTCACCGGTGCGGCTGACGTGGTGAACAACGGGACCATCGAATTAGCCCCGAGTTCCGCAGAAACGCGTCTGATGCTGGGTGCCAGCAGCGTGGTTTTTTCCGGCACAGGCGAGATCGTCCTCGGTGCAGGTGATAACGGGATTCGGTCCCGGATCAGCTCGTTGAACGCGAACTACGTGCTCGTGAACGATACGGGCCATACGATCAGGGGTGCGGGTTTTATCGGTGAGAACAATCTCATCCTCACTAACCGGGGCACGATCACGGCGGACAACAGCAGCTACAGCCTCATCATCAACCCGAGCGCGAGCGGAACCTCCACCAACACGGGCACCCTGCAGGCCACGGGCGGTGCCACGCTGCAGCTGTGGAACAGAACGTACACCAACACAGGGGGCACCATCCTGGCGACCGGAGCCGGCTCAGCTGTACTCTTGGTAGGCGCGACGATCGCGGGAGGCAACCTGACGACCGCGAATAACGGGGTCATCGCCACTGCGGGCGGAAACACGGGCGCGCTTGACGGCATCACGCTTACGAGCGGTTCTTCCTTCGTCGGTCAGAGCGGGTCCATAACCTATCTTAGGAACACGATCACCAACCAGGGTACGATGACGATAACGGGTATCAATGCGGACACCTACTTTTATGTAAACGACAGCAGCGTCACCCTTACCGGAAGCGGCTCTGTCGTGCTGGAGCCCGGCGACAACGGGCAGAGGAGCAGGATCAGCTCGACGGACGCTGCCTACACACTCGTGAACGACACGAACCACACGATCAGCGGTGCGGGCTATGTGGGCATAAACAACTTGGGACTCACCAATAGAGGCACCATCACCGCGGACCGGGCCAGCGCCCCTCTCATCATCGCTCCGAGCGGAACCTCCACCAACACGGGCACCCTGCAGGCCACGGGCGGTGCCACGCTGCAGCTGTGGAACAGAACGTACACCAACACAGGGGGCACCATCCTGGCGACCGGAGCCGGCTCAGCTGTACTCTTGGTAGGCGCGACGATCGCGGGAGGCAACCTGACGACCGCGAATAACGGGGTCATCGCCACTGCGGGCGGAAACACGGGCGCGCTTGACGGCATCACGCTTACGAGCGGTTCTTCCTTCGTCGGTCAGAGCGGGTCCATAACCTATCTTAGGAACACGATCACCAACCAGGGCACGATGACCATCGGCGCACCTGCGGGCAACGCGGACACACGGTTCTACGTGGATTCAAGCAGCGTCACCCTCACGGGCGGCGGCACCCTCGTGCTCAATCCGGGGGATAACGGGATTCGGTCCCGGATCAGCTCGTCGAACGTGAACTACGTGCTCGTGAACGATACGGGCAGCACAATCAGGGGTGCAGGCTATGTGGGCGTGAACGACCTCGGCCTGATCAACAGGGGCACCATCATTGCAGACAACAGCACATACCCCCTCTCCATCTACCCGAGCACAAGCAGTCTCAATAACCTTGGCACGTTGCGGGCAACCAACGGCGCTACGCTTATCGTCGGCAACGCAAATTTCCAAAACCTGAGCGGAACAACCCTGACGGGCGGAACCTACGAGGTGTTTGCCAATTCCACAATGAGACTGCCCGCGGCAACGGGTATCGTAACGAATGCGTCTACCATCCTGCTCGACGGGGCGAACTCCAGCGTGCAGCGTGTATCTGACAGCGCGGATGCACTGACGCCTTACTTTACCACCAACGCCGCGGCAGGCCGCTTCACGATCCAGAACAGCCGGACCTTCACGATGGCTGCGGGCTTGAACTTCAGCAACGCAGGCATCGTGACCATCGGAAGCGGTAGCCTGTTCACCAGCACCGGCACGTTTACGAATACCGGGAGCGGTGTGCTCCAGATGCGGGGCGGCACCATCGGTACGGCGGCCTCGGGTCTGATTGTCGATGGTGCAGCCGCTCAAATTGACGGCTGGGGAACCGCGACTTCGCGGGTCGTCAATAATGGGGGGACAGTACGCGCCTCAGGAGGCACGCTTAACCTGAACCAGGGCGTTCAAAGCACTCCCGCCGGTTTGGTGCAAGTCGACTCAGGCAGTACGCTGTTCCTCACCGGCAACAGCAGTTCAGCAGGCACCCTGATCCACAATGGCAGCTCAGCGGGCAGCCTCAATCTGGGTAATCCAGGGTACAACCTCACGGTGTACACCGACTACCAGAACGCAAACTTTGGTACGGGCAACAGCTTTAATGCGCGCGCCAATGTCTCGGGCAGCGGCCTCATTCTGGCCAGTGGCGATGTCGGACTCAGCTTGAGCGGAGCAGGAATCATCGGGGGGACGACAGATACTCCAACCCTCGCGCTCGGCAACGTACACGCGGGCGTGGTCAACAGCGGATCCGTTACCATCAACAACACCGGAACGAACGGCCCGGCTCTGCGGGGTGCTGTTCAGAATACCGGTATCACGGATCCCGGCTTTGGCTTAACAGCCCAGAACTTCGGGCCTGTCGCTCTTGGCGGCTCGACCACGGTGAGCTATACCTACACTCCGGCGGCCGGCGGAGCCCTGTCCGGACAGACCTTCAACGTGGTCACCAACTTTGACAATGTTGCAGGGAAGACTGTTACGGTAACCGGAACCGCCTATAATCTGGCTGCCGGCAGCGCGGCCCCGTCGCCCCTGGTCTTTGCCAACCGTAGGGTTGGCACGACGGCGGAGCAGTACCTGACCGTGACGAACACGGCACCCGCCGGGCCTTACACGGAGGGGCTCAACGCGAATTTCGGCACGGCCACGGGAGCCGCTCAGAATGTCGGTGGGCCGATCATCCGGCTCGCCGGCGGCGCCTTCGACTCGAGCACGATGGGTGTGCGCCTCGACACATCCACGGCCGGTGCGAAAACCGGCACCGTGACCCTGAATTACGTCTCCGACGGCACGGGGACGAGCGGACTCGGCATTACGGAGCTGGGTTCCCAGACCATCAACGTCTCCGGCAATGTGTACAATGTTGCGGTGGGCAGCACGACGCCGACGCCGGTGACGGTTGCCAACCAGCGGGTGGGCGGGACGGCCGGCCAGCTCCTCACGGTGAGCAACACGGCGCCTGCGGGGATCTACTCCGAGGCGCTCAACGCGAGCTTCAGCGGCACCAGCGGAGATGCGACCACCAACGGCGGCAGCGTGATGAATCTGATCGCCGGCGGCTCCAACTCGACGGCGATGAGCGTCGGGGTCAACACGGCCACGGCGGGGGCCAAGAGCGGCACTGTGACGCTTGCGTACCAGACCGACGGCACGGGCCCGAACGGCAACAGCGGCCTGGCGGCGATCAGCGCGGGTTCGCAGATTGTGAGCGTCTCGGGCAGCGTGTACCAGGTTGCGCAGCCGACGCTGGCGTCGAACAACATCGTCTTCACCAACCGGCACGTGGGGGATGCGGCCACGCAGTCGCTGACGATCACCAACACGAGCGCCGCCCCGACGGGGTACCAGGAAGGGTTGAACGTGAGCTTCAGCGGCACCTCGTCCGGGATCACGGGGAGCGGCACGATCACCAACCTGGCGCAGGGTGCGAGCAGCAC
>MVQS01000405.1 GCA_002067855.1 Syntrophaceae bacterium PtaB.Bin038 | reverse complement strand
CCATCAGGTATGTTTCGCCCGGCGGTACACCCAGCAGTTTGCAAAGAAGAACCAGGCCAGCGGGCCCCCTTCGCGGAGGAGCCGCCGGCCGAGGCGCCGGGCCCGGTCGCCCTGGCGGCTCATCTTCACGTCGGAGAGGTAGACGGCAAGCACGCCCTTGAGGAGCATGCGCTGGAATGCGGGGTCGGGCAGCCCGCGGAGGGCGCGATCGGACACCCTGAAGAAGTGGATGAAGCGCTCTTCCATCTCGCGTTCGTCCCGGTAGTGATCGCAGAAGTTCAGCTCCCCGGCGAGGCGATCCTCCTGCCGGTCCACGCAGTAATCGAGCAGGATGTGAAGCCCCTGGACCCAGGGGAAATAGGCCTCCTTGACCCGTCGCAGGACGTCATCGGATAGGTCGTCCTCCCAGCTCTGAGAGGCCAGTGAAAAAACCCCGAGCGTGGAGCCGGAGGCGGCGCAGAACTCCTGCCACCGGATGTCCGGGAACTTGTCCCGGTTGCCGGCATACCACGCCTCGAGGCGCGGCTGGACCTCGGCGGCCGTCACGTGCTTGTGGACCTGCAGCTCACGGTAATAGCCGGCAAGCTCCTGGAGAAGGGGTGCGATGCGCCGGTAGGCGGGATGATCCTTCAGGACGTTCTGGCAGGTCCGGACAAGGGCAGGCAGGTAGCCCCCGTCGTTTTTTTGCGGCCGGAAGCGGTAGTAGTCGCCGGGCCCCGTTCCGGGGGCCAGGGCGTCGGCCAGGGCCGTGTGAAGGGCCCGGAAATCCTCCGGGTCGCGCGAGGTCCCCCGGTCGCAGAGGTTGTCGAGGTAGTCGCTGATCGTCTGGTAGGCGACGATGAAACGCATCGTCTCCCGGGCGTGATCGCCCGCAAGCAGGGTGTAGATGCCGCCGCCCTCGCAGTGGAAGGTCTTGTTCCCGATGCTCATGAGGGCCTGGCGCCTGAGCTCGGGGTCGGGAATCTTCTGCGCCTTTTCTCTCCACCCCGCAAGAAACCGGTGCACCGCGGGCAGAACCCGCGTCATCGCGATGTGGGTCAGCGACACGAAATTCCCGGGAACGGCCATCGATTTCCTCCGCCGGATTCTTAACACACGAAGGGGACCAAGACAAGAAACTCCGGACCTTCCCCGCGGCGCCGCCCTGGGCATCCTCGAAGCCCTCCCCGCGGGCTCCCTTCCCTTTCGCCGCACGGAACCCCCGAAAACAAAGCCGGTGCAAAACCGCAGAAAGCTGTGGTAGGGTGGGGTGTCGACGAAGGAGGTCCACGCCATGTCCCAGGCCCTGATGCGAACCGAAACCCACCGGAACGAAAAGACGATCGGGGGGCCGGCCGTTTCCCCGGCCGTCTCGAATGTGCCGTGGGCCGCGGGCCCCCTTCGGCGGTTGCCGGAATGCTGAAACCCGACTTCGACCGCTACAGCCTGGCCCTGTTCCACGAGGACCACATTGTCTTCTCCTCCGCAAAGGAAGGGCTTCGACCGCTTGTGGAGTGCATACGGGCCTGCCGGGGCCGCTTCAGCGGCTGCGAGCTCCACGATCGAGCCATAGGCCTGGCGGCGGCGAAACTGGTTGTAGCCACGGGGGGGATGATCAACCGGATCGTCGCGCGAAGGGCGTCGGAACGGGCCATGGCGCTTCTCGAGCGGCATTCCGTCCCGATTGTCGCCGGAGAGGTCGTCCCGATCCTGCTCAACCGGGACCGCAGCGGCCCCTGCCTCATGGAGCGGAAAGCCTCGGCCACGGAAGACCCGCATCAGTTCCTCCGGGAGATCGACGCCTTCTTCTCATGACCCCCTGCAGGCGGGGGTCTCTCTTCCGTCTTGTACCCGGGATGTGGATCCTCGAAAGGGGGGAGGGACTCGGCGCTACTGCGTGAAGCAGACCTGGTTCTTCCCGGCGGCCTTGGCCCTGTAAAGGTTCTGGTCGGCACGGCGCAGGAAGTCCATCATCTCCTCGTTCTTCGCGTGCTGGGCAAGCCCGATGCTGACGGTGACCCGGATGTCGATGTCGGGGCGCGGCTTGAAGATCTCGTTCTTCAGGGCGATCCGAACGCGCTCGGCCGTGATGATCCCCTGCTCCCCCTTCGTCGCCGGCAGGATGACGGCAAACTCCTCGCCGCCGTACCGGTAGGCCGAGTCGGTCTGGCGCAGGCACTCGCGGATGATCTCTGCAAACCGCGACAGGACGCGGTCGCCCTCCAGGTGCCCGTAGGTGTCGTTGTACTTCTTGAAGTCGTCGATGTCGAGCATGAGCACCGTGAGCGGGTGGTCGTAGCGGTTGGACCGCTCGATCTCGCCGTGGAGGACCGCGTAGAACTGGCGCGAGTTGAAGAGCTTCGTGAGGCCGTCTGTAATGCTCAGTTCCTGGTAGCGCTGCTCGCTCTCGCGCAGTTTCTCCATGGCGTGGTTGCGCTCCGCCAGGAGCGCCCTCTCCCGCACCACGCGCTTGATCCGAAGCGTGAGCTCCGGGATGGCAACGGGCTTGACCATGAAATCGCTGGCCCCCTTCGTGATGATGTCCTCATAGGAGAAATCGTCGGTGTAGCCCGTCATCACGATGACGCCCACGTCATATTTCTGCTTGATGTGTTCCGTGAGCTCGAGGCCGTTCATCTCCGGCATCTTGATATCTGTCAGGACCACGTCGACGGGATGTAAGGCCAGGCACTCCAGTGCCTCCCGGCCGTTGCCGGCCGTCAGGCACTCATAGCCCGAAATGACCATGGCCTCCCGGAGCATGTCCCTCAGCTCCACGTGGTCGTCGACGATGAGGATGCGGGTCTTGGTCTCCTGAAGTCCGTTTTTTTCCATGATTCCCGATGAGTGAGGGTTCCCGGACCTGACCCGGGCGCTTCAGACAGGTGATGCACGAACCGTACCCGGCACATCGCGCGGCCGTCGTGCCGCACGAAGCGGTCCCTTCCGCCTCACAGCCGGGTTAGTTCGTAGTCCCGTCCGCCGAGTCCGATGGACTCGGCGTAGCCGAGGATGTGGGTCCCGTCGACCCGGGTCGCCTTCCTGAAGATGTCGACGTTTCCGTGGCGCTCCCGGACGAGGTCGAAGGCGGCCTGCTCGCAGGCCACGGGATCCACGGAAGCGACGACCCCCACGTCGCGCCCGATCAGTTCGCTGTCCGCCATGCAGTCGCAGTCCTTCGTGATGTTGTTGACGAAGGTCACGCAGACGCAGGGCTTGCCGCCCACGGCACCCAGGGCATACTCGGCCGTCCGCTCCATGACGGCGCTGGAGGCAAGGGCCATCCAGGGGATCTCGACGGCGTCGAACTCGCAGGCGGCGATGCAGCTCGCGCAGCCCTCGCACTTCGCGGGGTCGATTGCGGCCCTGTCCTCCCCCAGGAGGATCGCGTCTGCCGGGCAGACCTCGACACACCTGCCGCAGTGGGTGCAGCCCTCTCCGACGGAGGGTTTCAAGGTGGAGTGCATCTCGAGCTTCCCCGCCCTGGAACCGCACCCCATGCCCAGGTTCTTGATGGCCCCCCCGAACCCGAAGAGGATGTGCCCCTTGAAATGGGACACGACGACGAGGGCCCGGGCCTCGGCGATGCGGCGGGCGATCCGGACTTTCCGGAAAATTCTCCCCGCGATGGGGATCACCGACTCCTCCTCGCCCCTTTCACCGTCGGCAATGAGGACGGGCACCCCCAATGCGCAGAACCCGTGCTTCCGGGCGATTTCCAGGTGATCCGTTGCGTTGTGGCGCCTGCCCCGGTACAGGGCGTTGGCGTCGGTCAGGAAAGGGTCGGCGTTGCGTTTCGCCAGGCAGGACAGCAGGGGCCGCAGGTTCGCCGGAGAGACGAAACGGGTATTCCCCTCCTCCCCGAAGTGAACCTTGACGGCCACGCGATCCCCTGTCCCGATCCTGCCGGCCGTGTCGGCCATGGCTCTCTCGAAGAGTCTGCTGATCGCATCCTCGCTGAATTTCTCGGAAAAATAGACGGCAGCGGCCATCGCTCCCCCCTCGGATCCGGCATGATGAAACCATACCGGAAAACCCGTCATTTGCCAAGAGCGGGATAGAGGTATTTCCTTTACAAAACCGGGCCTTTCCATTATAGTTGGGGAGCGACGGGTCCCCGGTGACGGCGGCCGGCCATTTTTTGAGGGGAGGGGAAGAACGATGTCTCAGATGATGCCCGAGGGCGAGGAGATCAGGAAGGCCATCAAGTGGATCTCCGACAACCTGGATACGGGAAAAACGAAGAGCAAGCTCATCGAGGAGGCGGCGCTGAAGTATGACCTCTCGCCGGCACAGACCGACTTTCTCATCAACTTTTTCTCGAAGGCCAAAGCCTGAACGCAACGGCGGGATCAGGTAAGGGCTTCCGGACAAACGGGCGAGTCCCTCCCCGACGGAGGGTCGGCCGCAGCGGGGATTCATGAGGATCGAAGGAACAACCTGGGCGGGAAACCCCGATCGGGCGATCCAGCAGCAGGGCCACGCCCGGGCAGGGGCACTGATCCCCGCGGGATCCGGCGAAGGCCGCAGGGGGCAAGCACCACCCTCCCCGCACGTTGCCGCCGAGGGGTTTGTCCTCGTCCACGACGAGGTTCACGGCGCGGTCGTCATCGACCTGTATCATGCC
>MVQS01000404.1 GCA_002067855.1 Syntrophaceae bacterium PtaB.Bin038 | reverse complement strand
GATCAGGGACTCCCATCGGCCGTGCCGCTCGATTCGATCGGACGGCGAGCTGCCGTCGGGCCCCGTGTGGCCGAAACCGCCCGAAGCCCCCTGGGCCGCGGCGAGGTCGCGGGCGGCCAGGGACAGCCCGCGCGAGAGGGCAAGGGCGCCCACAGGCCGCTGCTTTTCCAGCCACCGGATCGCCTCGTTGACGGCCGCAACCCCTTCCTTCGTCCGGATCGGCGTCTCCCCCTGCCGCCTCAGCAGCGTGCCCCGGTAATGGGGCCTCTGGCCCCTGAGCCAGGCGGCATAGTCCGCCGGGTTCGTCCGCGCCCGGTTGACTTCCTCGACGATGCCCTTCTCGAGGGCCGCAAAATCGACCTCCCCGGCGGCCCCGGCAGGCACAAGCGCCAGGAGCCCGAGGGCGACCGCCAGGCCGAGGCGGGCAAGCCGCCGGGTCGATCTCCGCATACCGCTTTCCCCCTACCAGTCCTTGACCATCACACCCGCGCCGATGCGGTTCGTGAAGTGGTTGTAGTCGATGAGACTCTCGCCATAGCCTGCGAAGTACTGGATGTAGCCGTTGAGGTGCTCGATCAGCGGGAAGCTCAGCTCGAACTGCATGGCGCCGCGGTTGTCGCCGTCGAAGCGCAGGTTGTTGCGGAGCATGAGGGCCAGGTGGAAATCCCTCCAGACGGTGCCCATCCATAGCTCCCCGTAACCCAGGTAGGACGTGATGTCCCGGTTGTCGTCGTTGTCGGCGCTCTCGGGGATGCGGATCCAGGTCTTGAGCTGGGCGTTGAAGACGCCGCGCTCGAACCCGAAATTGGCCACCACGCGGTTCCAGCTCCTCGAGAGGGGCTCCGACCTCCCGTTGGACTGGTGGTTGAGGCCGACCTGGATGAAGCGGCTTCGCAGGAGGCCGAAGAGGTCCGTGTTGGTCCGGTAGTTGAGAAGTACCTCCGGTTCGTAATTCGTTTCGCGGAAGGGCGAGGAGTAGTCCCTGTTGTAGAACTGCCACAGGGAGAGCTGCGTGTAGGCGGCCCACAGGTCCAGGGGCAGCCCGACTATGTCATCCCAGAGCTTCATCTTGAGGCTGATCTGGAACTTGACCTCCGCGTCCTGGATCTCCACGTCCGGGTATGCCGCCTCGTAGGTCGCCTTCTCCTGATGGAAGTTGTAGGTGTAGGGCAGGATGTAGTTCTGCCGGTGGGACATGATGGCGAAGCGCTTCCGACGGCTCTCCGCGTCGAGCTGCCATCGCCGGGACATGAAGGTCGGCTCCTCGCGCCGCGCGCCCGCGGGCTGCGGCGGCGCCTCCGCCTCGGGGGGCGCCTTCGGCTTTCGCCCCGTCATCTCGTCGAAGCACCGGAGCCGTGCCGCGTCGTCGTCGATCTTCGCGCATTCCTCCAGGGCCGGGGCCGCGGCGGCCGGCACGGGGCAGCCGGGAGTCCCGCAGAGCGCGGCAAGCAGCAGACAGGCCGACAACAGATGATGGTTCATGTCCCCCCCCGACATGGCGGTCGCTCGGTGCGGGCACGGCGGCGTGCGCCGCCCGGTCCGCGTTCCGGGCTCGACGGCGCGCAAAAGGGGCCGCCTGCGCGGCAGCCCCTTTCGGCGGGCGAACGGTTCAGGAGCCCGGGTTCTTCTCCAGGAATTTCATCATCTGACGGAAGACGCCCTCGAGGATGTCGGGGGCGATGAAGTAGTCCGGGCACTCCCTGTAGAACAGCACGTTCATGGCCTTCGCGGCCTCGTCGACGCTTCCCTTCTCGCGGAGGATACCCTCCATCAGGGCGCGCAGCTTGCGCCCCTCGCGCAGCGTGAGGTCGATGAACCCCCGGGCGTCCTCGCCCGTGACGTAGCCGTAGTGGTCGGCGCAGAGAAACTCCACGGCCAAGGGCTTCATCTTCTCGAGGCTCTCGAGGTACTGGGTGAAGTTGGTGTTGGCCGATGCGAAGGAGCCCTCCCGGTAGGGGATGCCGCCGCCGTCGGAGGCGAAGAGGGCCTTCAGGGACGGCTCGTAGGCCGTGATGGAGCAGTTCGTGTGCCCGGGCGTGAAGAGAATGTCCAGGGACGTCCCTCCGAGTTCGATCCGGTCCCCTTCACCCACGGGGGTCCCCGCGATGTCGTCGCGCCAGGCGAAGTCGACGCCCTGCAAGGCCGTGCCGAGGCCCATCTTGTCCGCCACGATCCGGCTGAACTGGTTGGCGATGTCGATGGCCTTCTGCATCTGGAGGATCCGCCACGTCTCCGCCGACCCGCAGACCTCGATGGCCGGCCAGTTTCTCTTGAACCAGGGGATGACCCCGATGTGGTCGAAGTGGGAGTGCAGGATGAGGATCTTCGTGAGCGCCGCCGGGTCGAGCCCGAAGTCCCTCATCTGCTTCTGCACGTCCGGCAGGATGTGCGCAAGACCGCCGTTGATCAGGACGGCCCCGTCCTCACCTGCAAGCCAATACACCCCCGACTCCTCGCGGCCGAGGTACCAGAGATTGTCTGCGATCTTTCCCGCCGTGCGATGCCTCATGGGTGGACCCTCCTTAAAAAGATGGAAGATGGGACGTGACGAAGTCAAGAAGATCGGGACGTGCCGCCTCACGGCCGGCGGATGGATCATACCGTCATGCCCCCGGATTCGTGACCCCGCGGAAAACCCCACAGACTCTATAACCAACGGAGGGAGGATACGCAAGGGGAAAGGCGGGCGGGCGTTGCCGGGCGGGGGATGACCTTCAGAACAGAAGGTAAGAGGGGTTGAAGCTGAAAAGGGAAGAAATTGCGAGAAGCGGAGAACTCGCACGGAACCCCCCGCGTATCCGACCTTCTCACCCTCTCACCATCTTGCCCTCGTTTTGGATGAGTCGCTGAGGCGTAACGCCTCAACGCTTCCGGTCCTGGAAATGCTTCGGGATGTGCACGTCGTCGGGGTCGAGGTTGCCCAGGAGATCGCTGGCCAGGATCCGGTCGCGCAGCGTCCGGATCTTCGCCTCGTACAGGGGGAGGGCCTTTCTGAACTGTTCGCGCTGATGCGGCTTCAGCATGGCGGACTTGAGGGCGTCGACGATGCGGTCCCGGGTGGCCCCGAGGCGCGCGAGTTCCTCCCGGCTCTTGCAGAGCTCGTCGGGGTCGAGGACGTATCGGGCAAAGTCGTTCTTCGGGTCCATGGGGCCTGCCGTGCCGAAAATGGGCGTAAAGGATCCCCCGGGTTCAGTCGCGCGGGTCGCCCGATACACTCTATCGGCTGTGCACGGGGTCCCCTTGAGCAGAAAATGAAGCCGGATCGGGGGCTTCCCGATCCAACTTCCCCGTAGAAAATGCAGGGGCTCTGTGGTAGGATTCAGCCGTTCTGTCAGGGGGACCCACCGTTTCTTCACCGCAACCGCACGACAAAGGAGGACCTATGGAATCGAACCGTCCGCTGGATGCCGTGTTCAAGCCGGCGAGCGTGGCCCTCATCGGCGCCTCGAGCACGCCCGGAAAGCTCAGCTACGACATCCTCTACAACCTGATCCAGGCCGGCTTCGCGGGGCCCATCTATCCCGTCAACCCCAAGGCCGACGAGATCCTCGGCCTCAGGGCCTACCCGTCGATCGGCGCGACCCCGACGCCCGCGGACATGGCCGTCGTCGTCATCCCCGCCCGGATGGTCGTGGAGGCCATCGAGGAGTGCGGCAGGGCCGGCGTGAAGTCCGCCGTGGTCATCACCGGGGGGTTTGCCGAGGCCGGCGAGGAAGGCGAAAAACTCCAGGCCCGGCTCGCGAAGGCGGGCCGTGAGCACGGCGTGCGCCTCGTGGGGCCCAACTGCCAGGGGGTGAACATTCCCTACAGCAGCCTCTGCGCGTCGTGGCCGCTCATCACGACGCGGGGCCGCATCGCCTTTGTGTCCCAGAGCGGCACCGTGGGCGCCGCCCTCATCGACTGGGCGAGCGTCGAGCACCTCGGCTTCAGCGGCTTCGTCAGCCTGGGGAACCGTGCCGACGTCGACGAGTCGGACTGCATCCACTACTTCAACGAGGATCCCAACACGAAGGTCATTGCCTGCTACATCGAGGGCGTGAAGCGGCCCCGGGCGTTCCTCGAGGCGCTTTCGCAGGCATCCAAGCCCGTCGTGATCCTGAAATCCGGGCGCACGGCGAGGGGGCGGGTGGCGGCCGAGAGCCACACGAAGTCGCTGGCCGGAAGCGACGAGGTCTACCAGGCCATCTTCAGGAAATACGGCGTCGTGCGGGCCGACAACCTGGAGGAGCTCTACGACTTCGCGAAGGGGCTGGCCTACCTGGACCGGCCGGCGGGCAGGCGGCTCCTGTTCATCTCGAGCTCCGGCGGCGCCGCGATCCTGGGCATCGACGAGGCCGAGAAGTACGGCCTCGAGGTCCCCTTCCCGTCGGA
>MVQS01000403.1 GCA_002067855.1 Syntrophaceae bacterium PtaB.Bin038 | reverse complement strand
AGCCGCTCCACCTTGGCCCCCTTGATGTAGCCGTAGCCGCCGTGGATCTGGACGGCCTTGGTCGTGTGGTGCATGGCCTTCTCGGCGGCGAAGAGCTTCGCCAT
This sequence comes from Syntrophaceae bacterium PtaB.Bin038, assembly GCA_002067855.1. Classification (GTDB taxonomy): domain Bacteria; phylum Desulfobacterota; class Syntrophia; order Syntrophales; family UBA2192; genus UBA2192. Next base: position 7,517 of record MVQS01000403.1, on the reverse strand, counting down.
GGAGGCCTCCTTGGTGAAGGGCAGCTTGTTGTCCTTGAGCCAGGCGGCGTAGTAGGTGAGGAACCGCGCGGCCTGGAGGTCCGTCGCCATGTCGGCGATCATCCACGCGATGGCCTGGTGGCGGGCGATGGGGCTGCCCATCTGGACCCGCTGCTTGGCGTACTGGATGGACTCGTCGAGGGCCGCCTGGAGAATGCCCACGCCCTGCGCGGCGATGCCCACGCGGCCGTGGTCGAAGGCCGTCCCGGCGTTGACCATGCCCGCTCCCTCGGCGCCCAGCAGGTTTTCCTTCGGCACGCGGCAGTCCTTGAAGACGACTTCCGAGGTCTGCGAGGAGCGAAGGCCCATCTTGTGGAAGTGCTCGCCCGGCTTCAACCCCGGTGTGCCCTTGGGGATGATGAAGGAACTCATCCCCTTGCGGCCGGCCGCCTTGTCGGTCCAGCAGAAGACGAGGTACGTGTCGGCCAGCGGCCCGTTGGAGATGAAGGTCTTCGTGCCGTTGAGGACGTAGAAATCGCCGTCCTTCGCGGCCGTCGTCGTGGCGGCCATGACGTCCGTCCCGGCCCCCGGCTCCGTGAGGACGAAGGCGCCCAGGTGCTTGCCCGTCGCCAGGGGGACGAGGTACTTTTTCTTCTGCTCCTCGGTGCCGAAGAGGTTGATCAGCATGCAGGCGATCCCCACGTGGATCGACACGGTGAACCCCGTCGAGGAGCACGATCGCGAAAGCTCCTCCACCACGATGGCGTTGGTCAGGTAGTCCGAGCCCGAGCCGCCGTACTGCGCGGGGATGGGGATGCCCATCCATCCGCCCTCGGCGAGCTTCTTGAAGAGATCGGCGGGGTGGGCCTCCTTCTCGTCGATCTCCGCGGCGATGGGCTCCACGTTCTTCACGCAGAATTCCCGGATGTTTTTGCGGATGAGTTCCTGTTCCTCGGTCAGCTTGAAATTCATGACATCCCTCCTTCTGGCTCGCAGGCCAAGGCCTGCTCCAATTTTGAGTTCTGAAATTCGAGTTTTGAAAACGATTGTATGGATATTTCCGGACTTGATGCCCTTTTCCTTTCAGGCGAAAAGCCCGGTGGTGTTCATTCAAAACTCAACACTCAAAATTCAAAATCGTTGCCGTTATCCGAACCGGTACTGAATACCGCCCCCTCCCTCGGGGTAGCCCCACTCGAGCACCGCGGTGCCGCAGGCGATGCGGCAGGTGCCGCACTCGAGGCAGCCGTCGATCGTCAGCGTGATGACCCCGTCGGCGCCCTCCGCGTACAGGCCCGCCGGGCAGGCCCTCACGGCCGCCTTCAGCCGCGGGTCGCGCTCCATTCCCGGCCGGATCCGGATGTGGGGGGAGGGAAGCGGCTTGAAAACGTTCAGGCCCAGCTTTGCCTTGAGGTCGCTCATATCTTCGTGACCCCCTTTGCGTCCATGAGCATCGTCCAGAGCTCGCCGAGCGTCAGGTGCCGGCGAAGGGTCGTGAAGATGGGCGACTTGGGCCCGGCGGGGACGGTGTAGAGGTCGCGCATCAGGTTCCCGATGAGCTCCGGGTAGTGACCGAAGAGGTGCGGGTTCGCAAGCACCTGCGGCGTGTCCTTGAAGGTCTGGAAGTCATGCAGGACGAAGCTCTCCTCCAGCGACTGCCGGTAGACGGCAAGCGTTGCGGCGTCGTACCGTCCGGCCTTTTTCGCCTCGATGACGGCCTTCGCCGCGTAGTACCCCGAGGCCAGCGCATATTCCATCCCCCGCACCGTGAATCCGAGATTCAGGGCAAACCCGGCCGAATCCCCCGCCACGAGGATCCCGTCGCCGGCAAGGCGGGAAAGCGACCGGTACCCTCCCTCCGGGATCACGTGGGCGCCGTATTCCACCGTCTGGCCCCCCCGGATGAGGGGCTCGATCTCGGGCCGGGCCTTGAAGGCCTCGAAGAGCGACGGCGCATCGCCCGCCGCCGCTTCTCTTGCAATGTCTTCGATGGAGACGACGAGGCCGAGGCTCACGCTCTCGGCGTTGGTGTAGAGGAAGCCGCCGCCGAAGAGGCCCTTCGTGATGTCGCCCGCGTAGAGGTGTGCCGCCCCCTCGCCGTCGGCCACGTTGAAGCGGTCGTTGATCCGGTTGCGGTCGAGTTGAATCACCTCCTTGATGCCCACCGCGTAGTCGTGCGGCCGTCCCGGGGCGCGCAGTCCGGCCCTCTCCGGGATGAGGGAGAGGACCCCGTCGCAGGCGACGACCACGTCCGCCCGCAGTTCGTCGCCCCCGGCGACGACGCCGCAGACCCTGCCGTTTTCGTGGAGGAGGTCCGTCACGAGGGTCTTGGCGAGGATCATCCCGCCTCGCTCCTCGACCCGCTCGGAGAACCAGCGGTCGAATTTCGAGCGCAGGACGCTGAAACTCTGCGGCGTATCGCTTCGCAGTTCGCTTCCCGTGTAGTGGAAGGTGACGGATCGGTTGCGGGCCATGAGGGAGGCCCCCTCGCGGACGATGGCCCGTTCCAGGGGGGCCTCGTCCCAGAGGCCGGGGAAGAGGTCGCGGACGGGGTTCAGGTAGAGGCGGCCGCCGGAGACGTTCTTGGCGCCGGGGTAGTCGCCCCGCTCGAGGACGACGACCTCGACGCCCTCGCCGGCCAGCGTCCACGCCGCCGCCAGCCCGGCCAGCCCCGCCCCCACAACGATGACGTCGAATTTTTCCATGAACAGCCGGATGAAAAACTGATTTTTGCGCTCAAGGCGACGCTTCGCAGAGCCCGCACCGTCCGGCAGGCAACTCTTTTGCCGACCCTTAGCGGACGATTCCGGCATCAACCATAGAGGACCTTCCCTTCCCGGAGGATGAGCTTGAGGAAGGGATCCCCCATCTGCAGGCGCTGCTCCCACTCCTCGGGCCGGTAGACAAGAAAATCCACAGGGACATTCCTGTCGATCATGCGGCTCAACTCGCGGATCCTGTCCGCTCCATGGTACGGCGTGTCCTTCTTGACGATGAGAAAATCGAGGTCGCTGTCCGGGCCAGCGTCTCCCCGGGCAGCGCTCCCGAAAAGAATGACTTTTTCGGGCTTGTATTTTGCGATGATCCGGGAACTGATGTTCTCGATTTCCTTTTGGATATCCATGGGGTTCTCGATATTTTGTGTGGTGCTTTTTTTTCGCATCGAAGTAGACCACAGAATTGGCCGTTTGTAAAGTGCGAAACATTTTTACGCTTGACAGGCATAGAATATTGTTGAATTATGTGCCTCAAGGAGGCGCATCATGAGGACCACTTTGGACATCAACGAGGCGTTGTTGAAGGAGGCGCGGGCGCTGACGGGAATAAAGACGAAGAAGGACCTGGTCAACCATTCCCTGCGGGAGCTGATCCGCAAGAAGAGGCGGGATCACCTGGCCGGTCTTTACGGCAAGGCCCTGACGGGATTGAGCCCCGATGAAGTGGAAAGGTACAGAGAGCATGAGCGCTGAACAATTCCTGGTGGATACGACTGTCTGGGTGAATTTTTTTCGAGGGGGTAACGACTCCTTGAAGGAGCGCATGGCAGGCCTGATCGCCGACGACCGGGTCTGCATGACGGAAATCATCATCTTCGAGCTCTTGAGAGGCGCAAGGTCGCAGAAGGAATATAAAATGCTGCTGAAGGATTTTTCGGCGCTTCCCGCCCTGTCGCTGGATGCAAAGGCCTTGCAGACAGCCTGGGAAACGGCCTTTCTTTGCCGTCAGCGGGGTCTCAACATCCCGGCGCTGGATACCCTGATTGCGTCGATTGCCATCCGTCACGGAGTTACGCTCATGCATTCGGACCGGCATTACGACCTCCTGTCTCGCCACACGTCCCTGAAAGCGCTTGCCCTTTAGCGTCATTTTCTCCTGCCTGTTTGAGGTTTGCCTTCCCGAGAATCTTGCCTTCAGTGTGCCGCTGCAAATCATCAGCAATGAACGGGATTTGCCCGGTATGTTTCTTGCAAAAATATCCGGCACTTCAGTGTATTTACCGGAAATGAGGTTGTTTTCAGCCGTCCGGGAGGAGCGCCCGCGCGGCGAAGCGTCAAATTACCCGACACGGGGCAAAAAGAAAGGAAACTGCCGTGGATGTCAAACATCCCATCGCCAACCCCCTGATCGTCCTGCGCGAGGAGTTCGACGACTGGGCGATCCTCTTCGACCCCGACACGGGCAACGCCTTCGGTTTGAACCCCACGGGAGTCTTCATCTGGAAGCTCCTCGACGGCAGGCACGACACCGAGGCGATCGTCAACCGGCTCCGCGAGGAGGCCGACGATGTTCCCGAGGATGCCGCCGAGCACACCCGCCAGTTCATCGCATCCCTGGAGCAACAGGGGCTCGTGGGGTATGAGGTGAGCCACCCCTGAGGAAACCGCGATGCCGACAGTCATGCTGACAACCCATTGTCCCAATGCCTGCCCATGGTGCTTTGCCAGGCCCAAAATGGAGGAGTATCAGGCGCGAGGTATCGGGGAGATAAACTGGGAAGATTTTCTGACCGTCGTCGATTTCTACGAACAGTCCGGGTTGCGTCATATGACCCTCCTCGGCGGGGAACCGGGTCTGCATAGCCGGTTCACGGACATTCTCCGTCTCCTGAGGGAAAAGAATTTCTCGGTCCTGGTGGGAACAACGGGCATCCTGCCGGAGTCCCTGGTGGACCGGATTATCGAAGAGGGTTTTCAACAACTGGACTTCGCCCTCAACTCGACATCGTATTTTGAATATGGGGAGGATCAAAAAAGGCAGGTGGATCACTTCCTTTTCCGTCTGGGGCGAAGAGTCTCTCTTGCCTACACGATCACAGAGAAGGATCTTGTCAGGACGGGAGTCGAGCCGATCCTGGACAGGATTGCCATGATGATCAAATTCAATCTCTATCGGCATCTGCAGTTTCAGATCGCTGTTCCGGGCGAGCGAAACCGTCTTTTCGTCCCCTTTGACCGATATCGGGACTTGGCGGAACTCGTCAGGGGATGGTTCGCCATCCTGAGGAACAACCACATCTGCTGCGGGCTGGACTGCCACTGCATGCCGTCCTGCGCGATCCCGGAAGATCTCAGGCAGACGGATTTCTTCAGGTCAACATGTGACCGTTTCATGATCGACATCGGTCCCGGGGGGGATATCTGGCCGTGTTTTCCCCTCTCGCAGCAGGGCTCCAAGCTGGAGCAGTTCGGCTCCATGGGTGACATTTACCGTCACTTCAACCGGATAAACGCAGAGGAGTGCATCCTCTACGATGAACGGTGCCGGGACTGCAGCGAGCGCGAAGCGGGCAGCTGCCATGGCGGCTGCCGCGGATTTCAGCATCTGCGAGGTCCTTCAGGCATGACCCGTTATTCCACTATTCCATTACGCCACGCTTCCACCCGCAGGGTGCCCTCATGCGGCTGATGCGGACCCCGAAGAAGGTCGACATCGACATCACCAACCGCTGCAACCTGCGGTGCCGCTACTGCTACCACTTCGAGAGCGCGGGGGACGCCGGCGGGGATCTGCCGGCCGGGGAGTGGCTGCAGTTCTTCGGGGAACTGAACCGCTGCGCCGTCACGGACGTCACCCTGGCCGGCGGGGAGCCCTTCATCCGCGAGGACTTCAAGGAAATCATCGGCGGCATCGTGAAGAACCGCATGCGCTTCGCGATCCTCTCCAACGGCACGCTGATCACCGACGAGACGGCGGCCTTCCTCGCCTCCACGAAGCGCTGCAACTACGTCCAGGTCTCCATTGACGGCTCCATGCCCGAAAGCCACGACGCCATGCGGGGCAGGGGGAGCTTTGCGAAGGCCGTGGAGGGGCTCATGACCCTGCGGCGAAACGGCGTGCCTGCGGCGGTGCGGGTGACGATTCACCGCAGGAACGTCCACGACCTCGAGGCCATCGCCCGTTTTCTGCTCGAGGATGTCGGCCTCGGCTCGTTCGGCACCAACAGTGCAGGCGCCATGGGCCTGTGCCGGAAAAACGCCGAGATGGTGCAGCTCACCACGGACGAGAGGATGATCGCCATGGAGACCCTGCTTCGGCTGTCGAAAAAATACAACGGGCGAATCCAGGCCATGGCGGGGCCGCTGGCGGAAGCCAGGGGCTGGTGGGACATGGAGGAGGCCCGGCTCGGGAAAAAGGAACTGACGTCGCCGAAGCGGGGATATCTCACGGGGTGCGGCTGCTACCGGTCGGGGCTTGCCGTGCGGGCCGACGGCGTCATCACGCCCTGCGCGATGCTCTCCCACATCGAGCTGGGCCGGATCAACCGCGACGATCTCGGCGAAATCTGGAGAGAGCATTCCACCCTGAACGCCCTGCGCCGGCGCGGCGAGATCCCTCTCTCCGGCTTTTCCTTCTGCGAGGGGTGCCCGTACGTGAATTTCTGCACGGGCAACTGCCCGGGGCTTTCCTACACGCTCACGGGCGAGGTCAATCACCCGAGCCCCGACGCGTGCCTGAGAAGATTCCTGGCCGAGGGCGGAAGGCTGCCCGATCGGTCCCTGTTGTGCTGAAACGGACACGGGACAAATGAAAAGAAACCCCGGTGAAAGGCTTTTTCTCGTTGTCGTCCTCGCGGCGCTCGCGGGTGCGTTTTACGTTCTCGCGCCCCAGGGCCTCGCATCCAACGAGGAAGGCGTTCATTATGTCCAGATGAAAAACTTCGCCCTGCACGGGTCCTTCGAGATCCACGCGCCGGCTCTTGCCCTCGGCTTCGAGGCGGAGGATCTTGCAGGACCTCGGGGATTTTTCGAATCCCGGGACGGCCGGCTCTATGCGATCCCGCCCCCGCTCTTTCCCTGGATGGCGAGCCTCCTTTACCCGGTTTTCGGCGAGCGGGCCGTCGACTTCGCGCCGATCCTCTTCGTTTTTCTCTCGGCGTTCGTCCTGGGCCTGATCCTGGACCGGGTGATGCAGAGGGATTTCCTCTACTGGCTCCTGCTTGCGGCCTTCCTGTTCGGTTCCCCCGTCTTGATGCAGGGCTTTCAGTTCTCGGGGATGGCCCTTTCCCTGTTGCTGATCGTCTCGGCGCTCTGGCTTCTGGCGGGCCACTTCGGGGGCAACCCTTCCTGGGCGAAGCTGTTCCTCGCTTCGGTGCTGGTGGGGGCGTCGGCGCTCGTCAGGATCGAGTGCCTGGCCGTCGTCTTTTCCTATTATCTCTGCACCGCAATCGTCCTGTTTGCGCATAGGCGCCTGGGCGATCTGTGGACGGTCTTTGCGGGCGGCGTGTTTTGTCTGATCGTGCTGATCCTCCATGACGTTGTTTTTCACGGCCGTTTCCCCGGTCCCTACCTCCAACTCCTGCTGCCGTTCTACGCTCTTTCCCCGATCCGCCTTGCCGCACTTGGCGGGGGCCTTGCCTTGTCGTGCGCCCTGTTCATCCTGTCCCGGCGGGAAGGGAACGGCCCGTTCCGAAAAGCGGTCCTGTCGGTCCTGTCCATCATTCTGCTGTTCGGCGCCGTGCTCACGACGGCGGCCCGGATCACCGTGTCCCATCTCATGGCCCTTTTCCCGGCCGTGCTCTTCCTGTTCTACGGCATTCC
>MVQS01000402.1 GCA_002067855.1 Syntrophaceae bacterium PtaB.Bin038 | reverse complement strand
GTGCACCTCGGTCAACAGCGAGGTGGTGCACGGGATGCCCTCGGAGAGGGAGCTGAAGGAAGGCGACATCGTCAGTCTCGACTTCGGCATCCTCCGCGGCGGCTACTACGGGGACGCGGCGGTGACGCTGCCCGTGGGGGAGATCACCCCCGCGGCGAAGCGGTTGCTCCGGGTCACGGAAGAGGCCCTGTACCGGGGGATTGAGGAGGTCAGGGCGGGGAACCGCATCGGAGACGTCTCCGCGGCCATCCAGGGCCACGTCGAGGCGGCCGGGTTCTCCGTGGTGCGGGATCTCGTCGGGCACGGCATCGGCAAGAGCCTCCACGAGGACCCCCAGGTCCCCAACTACGGGACGAGCGGCCGGGGGATCGAGCTGAAATCGGGGATGGTGTTCGCCATCGAGCCCATGGTCAACGAGGGCACCTACCGGGTGGACATCCTCCGGGACGGGTGGACGGTGGTGACGGCCGACGGGAAGCTGTCGGCCCATTTCGAACATTCCGTGGCCGTCACGGACAACGGGCCGGACATTCTGAGCCGGCTCGGCTGAGCGCAGGGAGCCTATGGCAAAAGAAGAACCCATCGAGGTGGAAGGCACGGTCGTCGAGACGCTGCCGAACGCCATGTTCCGGGTGGAGCTGGAGAACGGGCACCGCGTGCTGGCCCACATTTCGGGAAAGATGCGGATGCACTTCATCAAGATCCTCCCCGGGGACAAGGTGACGGTGGAACTGTCGCCCTACGACCTGACGCGGGGCCGGATCACCTACCGGACGAAGTAGGGCGCCGAACGGCCGAGGGCCGATGGAGAACAAGGGGGTTTCATCGTGAAAGTAAGACCTTCCGTGAAGAAGATGTGCGATAAGTGCAAGATCATCAAACGCCACGGCGTCGTGCGCGTGATCTGCGAGAACCCGAAGCACAAGCAGCGCCAGGGATAACACACAACCATTCGAGGAGGCCCGAGCAGTGGCACGAATTGCAGGCGTTGACCTACCGAAGAACAAGCGCATGGAGATCGCCCTGACCTACATCTACGGGATCGGCCGCTCCAAGGCGAAGGAGATCCTCCGCGAGGCGGGCATCCCCTACGAGACGAAGACGGACGTCATCACCGACGCGGAAGTCACGGCCATCCGCAACATCATCGACCGGGAGCACAAGGTGGAGGGCGACCTGCGCCGGGAGGTCTCCATGTCGATCAAGCGTCTCATGGACGTCGGGGCGTACCGCGGGCTGCGGCACCGCAAGGGGCTTCCCAGCCGCGGGCAGCGCACGCACACCAACGCCCGGACCCGCAAGGGGCCCCGCAGGGCGATCGCCGGCAAGAAGAAGTAAACACGACATTCGACAGCTGGAGGGCACATGGCCAGTCCGAGGAGAAAGACCGGAAAGAAGCGCGAGAAAAAGAACGTTCCCGAGGGGATCGCCCACATCCAGTCGACGTTCAACAACACCATCGTCACCATCACCGACCTGACCGGGAACGTCATTTCCTGGGCGTCCTCCGGGATGTCGGGGTTCAAGGGCTCCCGGAAAGGGACCCCCTTTGCGGCCCAGATGGCCGCCGAGAGCGCCGTGAAGAAGGCCAAGGAGCAGGGCCTGCGGTCCGTCCGGGTCTACGTGAAGGGGCCGGGCTCGGGCCGGGAGTCGGCGCTCAGGGCGCTGCAGGCCGCGGGGCTGACGATCAGCCTGATCCGCGACGTCACGCCGATCCCCCACAACGGCTGCCGTCCGCCGAAGCGAAGGCGCGTGTAATCCCACAGACGAACGATTCATCGACCCACAGGGAGGAAGAACTTGGCACGTTACAGAGGCTCAGAATGCAGGCTTTGCCGTCGAGAAGGCCTGAAGCTGTTTTTCAAGGGCGACCGCTGCTACACCGAGAAGTGCGCGTTCGAACGGCGGGGCTACGCACCCGGCGAGCACGGGCAGGCGAGGAAGAAGCACTCCGACTACGGCGTCCAGCTTCGCGAGAAGCAGCGCCTGAAAAGGATGTACGGGCTGCTCGAGAAGCAGTTCCGGGGCTACTTCGAGAAGGCCGACCGCATGAGGGGCATCACGGGCTCGAACCTCCTGATGCTCCTGGAGCGCAGGCTCGACAACGTGGTGTTCCGGCTGGGCTTCGCCCCGTCCCGGAACGAGGCGCGGCAGCTCGTGCGCCACAGCCACTTCCTCGTCAACGGCAGGAAGGTCAACATCCCCTCGTACACGGTGCGGAAAGACGACGTCGTGGAGTTGCGGGAGAAGAGCCGGAAGGTCCTCCCCATCCTCGATTCCCTCGAAACGGTGGCCCGCAGGGGCATCCCGGGGTGGCTGGAGCTGGACAAAGGCAACTTCAGGGGCGTCGTGAAGGCCATCCCGACGCGCGAGGACATCACCATGCCCGTCCAGGAGCAGCTGGTGGTCGAGCTTTACTCCAAGTAACCTGTCAGGAGCCGCCCGGGCGGACCCGCCGGGCGATAACCCCGATCCCAGGCGGTTTGCGAGCCTGATAGCCAGAGGGAAGATTGATTATGCAGAGAAACTGGCGCAGCCTGATCCGGCCGAAACGGATCGAGATCGACGAGAAGACCCACAGCAGGTCCTACGCGGAATTCACCATCCAGCCCCTCGAGAGGGGATACGGCATCACCCTGGGGAACTCCCTGCGGCGCGTGCTGCTGTCCTCCATCCAGGGGGCGGCCATCGTGTCCGTCCGGTTCGACAAGGTCCTCCACGAGTTTTCCTCCATTCCGGGCGTCAAGGAGGACGTGACGGACATCATCCTGAACCTCAAGGGCGTCCGCCTGAAGCTCCACGGCGATGTCCCCCGCACCATCAAGATCGACGCGGCCAAGGCGGGCCCCGTCAAGGCCGGCGACATCATCACGGACGCCCACGTGGAGGTCCTCAACCCCGAGCACCACATCGCCACCCTCACGACGGGAGGCAAGATGAAGGCCGAGATGGTCGTGAAGATGGGCAAGGGCTACGTCATGGCCAAGCGGGAGCGGGATCCCGAGCAGCCCGAGGGCACCATCAACATCGATGCCATCTTCTCGCCCATCAAGAAGGTGAGCTACACCGTCAGCCACGCCCGCGTGGGACAGATCACGGACTTCGACAAGCTCGTCCTCGAGGTCTGGACCGACGGCAGCGTGCAGCCCGAGGACGCCGTGGCCTTCGCGGCCAAGATCCTGAAGGGACAGCTCGACATCTTCATCAACTTCGAGGAGACGGAGGAGGAGAAGGTGCAGGAGGAGGCCGGGCAGAGCGAGAGGCTCAGCGAAAACCTCCTGAAGAGCGTGGACGAGCTGGAGCTCTCCGTGCGGTCGGCCAACTGCCTAAAGAACGCGGGCATCCACATCATCGGCGAACTGGTGCAGAAAACGGAAGCGGAGATGCTCAAGACCCGCAACTTCGGCCGCAAGTCCCTCAACGAGATCAAGGAGATCCTCTCCGAGATGGGGCTTTCGCTCGGGATGAAGATCGACTGGCCGCCCAAGGGAAGGGAAGAGGCCGCAAGCGCCGACGGACACTAACGACCGGAAAGGAATGTTGTTCATGCGACACGGGGTAGGCGGAAGAAAGCTTGGCAGGACCACGAGCCACCGGACGGCCATGCTTCGCAATATGGTGACGTCGTTTCTGAAGCACGAAAAGATCGAGACCACCGACGTCAAGGCCAAGGAGCTCAGGCGGGTGGCCGACAGGATGATCACGCTGGCCAAGGAGGGCGGTCTCCATGCCCGCCGTCAGGCCGCGGCGCTGATCCGGGACAAGGATGTCGTGAAGAAGCTCTTCGACGAGATCGGGACCCGGTTCGCGGACCGCCAGGGCGGATACACGCGGATCGTCAAGACGGGATTCCGGGCCGGCGACAGCGCCCCCATGGCGGTGATCGAGCTGATGGCGAAGCCCGCCGAGAAGAAGGCCAAGAAGGAAAAGCCGGCGAAGAAGGAGAGCAGGCCCAAGGCGAAGAGAGAGCCCAAGGCGAAGAGAGAGCCCAAGGCGAAGAAGGAAGCCAAGCCCAGGGCAGCGAAGGCTCCCGGGGCGGAGAAGAAAGCCGGGCCGAAACCCGCCGAGGCCGGGAAGGGCGAGGCGAAGGCGGAGTAGACAAACCGTCCGCGTGCGATCTCCGGGGTGGGGACCGAGTTCCCCGCCCCTTTTTTATTCACCGCGGCCCCCTTGATTTTCTTCAAGAAACGTTATACAAGGCGTCAGGTACCCGCAGCCGGGAAATCCGCTGTCATCCCGCGATCATTCAGTCCTTTTCAGGCATCGGGGAAGAAAGGAGAAAAGAGCCATGGCGGAGGAAAAAATAGGCGAGATCGTAAAATTCTTCGCGAAACCCAGTGTCGCGGCGATCAAGATCACCGCAGGAGAGGTGAAGGTGGGGGACACGCTCAAGTACGTCGGCCACACGACGAATTTCGAGAACGTCGTCGAGTCCATGGAGGTCAACAACGCGAAGGTCGAGAAGGCCGTCGTGGGCGACTACATCGGCGTCAAGGTGTCGGACCGGTGCAGGCCTGGGGACGAGGTATTCAAGGTCATCCCGGATTAGTGAAAACGGAAAAAAGACGAAGTTCTGAAGTTGAGAAGTTGAGAAGCTTGGGTCAGCCGGCAGGAAATCATTCGCCCGCCGTTTTCCGAACTTCCCAGCTTCCAAACTACTAAACTTCCTGCCTGAAAGGCATGCGACAGGGCCATGGGAGAATCGTATCCCGTGGCCTTTTTGTTTTCGCGGGGACTCCGTCACAAAGGGGTTGCCCGCGGCGGCGGGGCTGTGGTAACGTGCGCCGACGGCGCAGGCGCGAGGCGCCGGAAGGGTGGAGTGCTGGAATAGTGGAATAATGGAATAATGTGGGTTTTATTGAATAGGGTCGATTACCCAATATTCCATCATTCCAGTATTCCAGTTCGGCCAGCCCTTTGACCCGGGAAGCCATGAGTCTCGATCCGCTTCAGTACCTGGACAGCCTGAAGGGTGCCGGCATCCGGCCCGGCCTGGCACCGGTACGCAGATTGCTGAAGCGCCTGGGGGACCCGCAGGATCGTTACAGGAGCCTTCTGGTCGGCGGCACCAACGGCAAGGGCTCCATCGCGTCGAGCCTGGCCTCCATCCTGCAGGCGGCGGGATACCGCGTCGGGCTCTACACCTCGCCACACCTGGTCGACGTCCGGGAGCGCATCCGCGTGGACGGGGCCCTGATCTCCGCAGGGGACCTGCGGAGCCGGGTCCGCCGGGTGCGCAGGGCGGCGCGGGAAGGGGTGACCTACTTCGAATTCGTAACGGCGGTTGCGTTTGACCACTTCGCCCGGTGCGCCGTGGACCTGGCGATCCTCGAGGTCGGCATGGGAGGCCGCCTCGACGCCACCAACGTCGTCCGCCCCGAGCTGTCCATCATATCGAACATCGCCCTGGACCACGCCGAGTTTCTGGGCCCGCGGCTTGCCGACATCGCCCGGGAGAAGGCGGGGATCATCCGAAGGGGCGGTGTCTGCATCACCGCCGCGAGGCAGGCGACCGTCCTGGGGGTCTTCGAGGAGGCCTGCAGGCGGCGCAGGGCGCGTCTGCTGAGAGTGGGCCGCGAGATCCGGGTCCGTTCGAGGCGGGACGGCTCGCTGGCGTGCAAGGGTCCCGGGCTTTCGCTCGATACCCTCTCGCTCGCGCTGCGGGGGCCCCACCAGAGGGAAAACGCCGCGTGCGCGCTCGGAGCCGTGGGGGTCCTGCGCGAAAGGGGCTTCGACATCGGGGACGAGGCCGTCCGCAGGGGCCTTGCCGGCGTCCGCTGGGAGGGCCGGATGGAGATCGTGGGCGGGAGGCCCCCCGTTCTCTTGGACGGTGCCCACAATGCGGCCGGGGCCGCGGCGCTTGCGAAGGCCCTGGGCGGGTTCGAGTACCGACGACTCATCCTGGTATTGGGGATTCTTGCCGACAAGGACTGGAGGGGCATGCTCCGCCGCCTCGCCCCGCTGGCAGACCGGGTGATTGCGACCCGCCCTCCCGAAGAGAGGGCCCTGCCCCCGGAGGCGCTGGCTGCCGAGGCCGGTCGCTGGAGCCGCCGCGTGGACATCGAGGAGGATCCCCGGGAGGCCGTCGGGCGGGCGCTGGCGGAGGCCGGAAACAGCGATCTCGTCTGCATCGCGGGATCGCTTTACCTCGTGGGGGCGGTGCGTCCCCTGTTCATCCCATCGAAAGGAAACGGGTCTGTCGCGCGATGACCGCTGCAGGGAAAAACGGGGAAGCGGCAATCCTGCGCCGGGCAATCCGGCTCGTCCCCGTGCTCCTGCTTCTGGTAGCCGTCTCAGCCGCCGCGCAGCCGTCCCTCGACCTGCAGAAGGCCCGGAAAGGACCGATCCGCATCGAGGCCGAGCGCCTCAGTTACGATCGGGAAACGGACACGTACCGGGCCGAGGGGGACGTGGTCATCACCTTTACGGGGGGGGTCCTGAAGGCGGACACGGTGACCCTGAACCGGACGAGCGGCGACGCGTGGGCCCACGGCCGCGCCCTTCTCCGGAGCAACGGGGACACCCTCGAGGGCGACGTCATCGAGCTGAACCTCGAGACGAAGACCGGCGTCGTCCGCGACGGGCGGATGTTCTTCGTCCGGAACCACCTGACCGTCACGGGGAGCGAAATCGAGAAATCGGGGGAGGCCACGTACCGGATCCAGGACGGAACGGCCACGACATGCGACGGGCCCGTGGCCGACTGGCGGTTCAAGGGCCGGGAGATGAACGTCACCGTCGACGGCTACGGGACCCTGAGAGACGGCAGCTTTCAGATCCGCGACACCCCCGTGGTATGGCTTCCCTGGGCGATGTTCCCGGCGAAGACGACGCGCCAGACGGGGCTGCTCTTCCCCTACTTCGGGTACTCGCAGGACAAGCTGGGGTTCGACACGGAGCTCCCGTTCTACTGGGCCGTCTCGAAGAGCGTCGACGCCACGCTGTACACTCGGTACATGGACAAGCGGGGCCTGAAAGAGGGGCTCGAATTCCGCTATCACCCGAGCGCGGGCACCCATGGCCTCTTCTACGGGGATTTCCTGAAAGACCGGTGGACGGGATCGGACACCTCGGGGGGAATCCCCCGGACCTGGACGGAGAAACAGGACCGCTGGTCCTGGTACTGGAACCACGAGACGACGGTAAGCCCCGGGTTGACCTTCCGCTCGGATCTCAAGAAGGTCTCCGACATCTACTACTTCCGGGACTTCGGCTCGCACAACTACTACCTCGATCACTACGCGGGGACCCGCAACCGCAAGTTCGAGAGGGTCTCCTTCCTGGCCAACGAGCAGCTCACGAGTTACGACTCCACGGCAAGGCTCGTGAAGGAATGGCGCAACGTCAACCTCACGGCGCTGGGGCAGTACACGGACAACCTGACGAGCCCCTCCAACGACGAGACCCTGCAGCGCTACCCCGAGATCACCCTGACCGCCTTCAAGCAGCCCCTCTTCGGGACCCCGCTGAACGGGGAGTTCACCGGCCTCTATGGAAACTACCACCGGACCCTCGGGGAGAGGGGCCACTCGATCGATCTGTACCCGAAGGTCTCGCTGCCCTGGGCCTTCGGGGATTATCTCCAGGTCACCCCGACGGCGGGCTTCCGCGAAACCCTGTGGGACACGGAGAGCAACAGTTCCGCCTCGACGGGCGACACGGCGAACCGCTCCGTCTACACCCTGGGCCTGAGCGCGTCCACCGAGGTCTACCGGGTCCTGGACGTCGGCCGGGGAGGGCTGGAAAAGGTCCGTCACGCCGTCAAGCCGGAGATCACGTACAGTTACATCCCATCGGCCGGCCCGGACATCCGGCCCGATTTCGTGCTGCCCGTCGCCACGACGACCGTCGGCGGGGTCAACGCCAACGTGGACTCGCAGAACAGCATCACCTACGCCCTGACCAACACCCTGATCTCCCGGCTCCGCGACGACAAGGGCAACGCCGCGTACCGGGAGATCCTGCGGCTGAAGCTGAGCCAGACCTACAACATCACGACGCCGAACATCTACGTCACGCCGCCCACGCTCCTTGTGCCGACCACAACGCCCAACGTGCTGCCGGCGGACCCGACGAAGCCCTTCCGGCCCGTCGATCTGGAGGTGGACATCAACCCCTACAGGTACCTCGCGTTCATGACGCGGGCCGCCTATGATGTCAACACGAGCTCCTGGGCGCAGATCAACCAGGACATCACCCTGAGCGACGAGCGGGGCGACAGGCTGTCCGCCCTCTACCGCTACACGAAGAATTCCATCGAGTCCGTCGGCCTCACGGGCCGGGCCCGGGTCACGAACTCCCTTGACGTGTTCGCCGGGTTCCGCAGGGACGAATTCAGCCATGCATCTCTGGAGAAAACCCTCGGCCTCGAATACCGCCACCAGTGCTGGAGCGTCACGTTCAGTTACTCGGATCTCGTGGACGACCGGCAATTCATCGTCCTCTTCTCTCTCACCGGTCTCGGGCGTGTCGGGGGGTTCTCGGCCTCGAGGCAGACGATGGGGTTTTAACCGTTTTTTCACTTGACAAAAAGCTCCGAGTCGCCTATTGTCACGCTTTCGAATTTCACCAGAGTGGTGCGCCCATGAGTACGTTTATGGCCAAAAAGGAAGCCGTCGACCGCGAGTGGTTCCTCGTCGACGCGCAGGGAAAGGTTCTGGGCCGGCTCGCCCGTGAGATCGCTCACCGTCTCCGCGGGAAGCACAAGGCCATTTTCACGCCCCACAGCGATACGGGGGACTTCGTGGTGGTCATCAATGCCGAGAAGATCGCGCTGACCGGAAGGAAGCTCACCGACAAGATCTACTATCATCACTCGGGGTATCCGGGAGGGATCAAGGCGTGGCCGGCGGGAAAACTCCTGGCGAAGAAGCCCGAGGAGCTGATCCGGCGGGCCGTGCAGGGCATGCTCCCCAAGAATTCGCTGGGCCGCCAGCAGCTGCGCAAGCTCAAGATCTACGCCGGCGACAAGCACCCCCACGACGCCCAGAAACCCCACCTGCTTGAACTGTAAGACAGACCGGAGACGGAGTAGTGGCTATGACCGACAAGCGGATTTATGCGACGGGAAAGAGGAAAACAGCGATCGCCCGGGTCTGGATGAAGGAAGGGTCCGGCGCCTTCACCGTCAACAGCCGGAATTTCGACGATTACTTCACCCGGGACGTCCTCAAGAAGATCATCCAGCAGCCCCTGGAGATCACCAACCAGATGGGCAAGTTCGACTTCTACGTCAACGTCGACGGCGGCGGCATCGCCGGGCAGGCCGATGCGGTCAAGCACGGGATCTCCAAGGCCCTCTGCGAGTTCGACGCCGAGCTCCGGCCCATCCTGAAAAAGGCGGGCTTCCTCACGAGGGACTCGCGCATGAAGGAACGTAAGAAATACGGCCAGCCCGGCGCCCGGAAGCGGTTCCAGTTCTCGAAGCGCTAAGCGAAACGACCAGGGGGTTCTCGGAACCCCCTTTTTTATGCGGAGGGATGAGACCATGATTCGGGTCGGCATATACGGCGGCAGCGGGTACACGGGACTCGAGCTGATGAGGATCCTGCTCAGGCACCCCGACGTGGAGGTCACGGGTCTCACGTCGCGCAAGTTCAAGGGGCAGCCCCTGTCGGACACCTACCCCCTGTTCGAGGGGCTGACCGACATCCGCTTCATCGACGCCTCCCCCGGGGAGCTGGCCGGGATGGCCGACGTGATCTTTATGGCCACCCCGCACGGGGAGGCCATGGCCGTCGCCCCGGCCTTCGTCGCCGCGGGCAAAAAGGTGATCGACCTCTCGGCCGATTTCCGGCTGCGGGATCTCGATGTCTTCGCGAAGTGGTACCACAGGCACACGGCCCCCGAGCTCGTGAAACGGGCCGTGTACGGCCTCCCGGAGCTCTACCGGGAGGAGGTGAAGAAGGCGGACCTCGTGGCCAACCCCGGATGCTACGTGACAAGCGCCATCCTGGCGCTGGCGCCCGCCCTGCGGGAAGGGGTCATCGACCCGTCCACCATCATCGTCGACTCCAAGTCGGGGGTGAGCGGCGCGGGCCGGGACCCCGTCATCGG
>MVQS01000401.1 GCA_002067855.1 Syntrophaceae bacterium PtaB.Bin038 | reverse complement strand
GCACGCCGGATGTCCGGAGACTGAAGGAGGTCCTCGAGGGGCTGACGAGACAGAGATTCTAAAGATAGGGTACAGGGAAAAGATGGAAGTTAAGAAGCCAGGAAGTTAGGAAGCTCGGAAAAACCTGAGGCAGGCCAAAACACGACGGCTGTTCCGAACTTCTTAACTTCCTAACTTCACAGCTTCTTCCTCTTCTTCTGGACCCTGGCCCCTGAACCCGGTGTTTGAACGGACCGGACAGACCGGACAGACCGAATAGACTCTTTCAAGGTGCGGTATGAAGATTCTTGTCGTCGACGACGAGGGAGTGACCCTGTCGTCCATGAAGCGGCTCCTGCGATGGCAGGGCATCAAGAACGTGGAGACCTGCGACAGCGGCAGGGAGGCGATCCGGCGGATCAAGGAGGGGGACTACGACATCGTGTTGCTCGATCTCCTGATGCCGGAGGTCGACGGAATCCAGGTGCTCGAGTCCGCCAAGCCCTTCAAACCCTACACGGAATTTGTCATCGTCACCGCCGTCGACGTCGTCGCGCAGGCCGTGAAGGCCATCCGCCTCGGCGCCTACGATTACCTCGTAAAACCCGTCGACAACGAGCACCTCATGAGGGTTCTCGAGCGGGCCTACGAGCGCAAGGGCCTCATGGCGGGGCTGAACCCGGCCCGGCAGGCCCGCGACTCGAGGCAGCCCGAGGGGTTCTCGGCGATCGTCACCGGCTCGCCGCAGATCCGGGCGCTGCTCTCCTATGCCCAGATCATGGCCAGGGGGGGCAACCCCATCCTCATCACGGGCGAGTCCGGGACGGGCAAGGAGCTCCTCGCACGGGGAATCCACCGCGAAGGGCCCTCGCCGGACGGCCCCTTCGTGGCCGTGAACATCTCCTCGATCCCGGAGACCCTCTTCGAGAGCCAGTTCTTCGGCCACATCAAGGGCGCCTTCACGGGGGCCCTCCGGGACTACGAGGGGTTCTTCGAACAGGCGGACGGGGGCACGCTCTTCCTTGACGAGATCGGGGAATTCCCTCAGCAGATGCAGTCGAAGCTCCTGCGCGTCCTGGAGGAGAAGTCCTTCACGCGGCTCGGAGAGACGAAGCCTGTCCGGGTCGACGTGCGGATCATCTCGGCGACCAACAAGGACCTCGACAAGGCCTGCCAGGAGGGCAAGTTCAGGCTCGACCTCATGTACCGCCTCCGGTCGGCGCACATCCACCTGCCCCCGCTCCGGGAGCGGAAGGAAGACATCCCGGTGCTGGCCGCCCATTTCCTCAAGCTGGCCGTCGAGAAGCACGACAAGCAGGTCCACGGGTTCAGCCCCGAGGCGATGGACATCCTCCTGCGCCGCGATTACCCGGGGAACGTGCGGGAGCTGGCCCAGATCGTCGAAAACGCCGTCCTGCTGGCCGACACGGCCACCATCATGCCGAGGCACCTGGGCGAGGAGATCTCCGCGCCGCCCCTCTATGCCCGGAGTCTCTGCAGCCTCAAGGAGAATTACGAGACCCACGTTCTTTACGTGCTCAATCACACCCGGGGAGACCGCAAGCAGGCCGCACAGATCCTGGGGATCACGGTCAGGCAGCTCCAGCGAAAGCTCGTGGAGATGCGCCGCAACCCCCGGTGGAAATTGCTCCTGCGCGACCTTTAGGTCAGAACGGGCGACATAAAGGTCACCTTCCGTTTTTTGTCACTGATATCGACGGGTTCGAATCCATGCCCGCGGCTGGCGCCCTTCCGTTTGAAAGGGCGACGCGGCGCGTCGGACCGTCCCCCTACGGCGCCGTTTCCGCCGCATTGCCGATTTAATCTTTTGCCAGGCCTACTTAACCGTCTTTCCCACGCCTCAATCCCGTGGCATCGCACTTGCTACATAGGATGAGGGACCGGGTGCGTTTCTATCCTTCGCGGTCCCGGGCCGGTCAATGAAACAGGCCGGCCGGACCACCCAACGATGCAACCCTGCGAGGCGCAAGCCGAGCGGGCCCCGGATGGAAGGAGGCAGAAAGCATGAAAGCACTACTTGCGGCAACCGGCAGGGACAGAGAGATCCGGTCAGGCAGGCAGGCCCACATGGAGTCCAACATCGTCGATACCATGCGCAGATATTTCCAGAACGACACGGGAAAGACGAAAGGCGATATCGAGTACGCGATTCTTAATTCCGTGAAGCGCTACTTCGAGGGGAAGCCCCCCGAAAAATTGAGGTAATCGAAATCCCGACAACTCATCCGGAAGATGCCATGTACCTCCTCGACATTCTCATCCTGAAGTTTCTGGATGCCGCGGGCAGGATCGAGGCCTGGGCTGAAGCCTCCATCGTGGATAACGAAGACAGCCCTCTTGTCACAACCCTGGGCCTGGCCCTGGCCCTTCTCTTCGGGATGTGGCGTCGTTACGTCGTTCCCTTCTTCAGGATCGGGGAAAACGATTCCGGGCAGGGTCACGCGCCGCTGACGGAGAACCGCGGGCAGCACGTGGAAGACCGGGAAGAGACCGAGTATCGCTTCGATCTCCACGGTCGCCTGGTCGATGTCCCACGCGGGGCGGAGGGACTCATGGGGTCCGCCCGCGAGACCCTGATCGGCTCCCCCTTCAGTCGATACCTCCTTGACAGGGACGTGCCTTCCGTCATCGACGGGTTCATCCGCGTTTTGCGCGGCGAGAGCGCCGTCGATCTCAGGGTCCGCCTGCGGAGAGCCGACGGGGCCCTGGTGCCGGCCCGGATGGATCTCTACCCCGTGATCCATTCCGGCGAGATCGAGGGGGTCCGCGGCGTCTTAAAAGCCGACCACGGGAGGCCCCGGTGGGCAGGCAGCGATGCTGTCCGTCCGGGTGCGAGTGTTTACGTGTTCCGAAAGGGGAAAATGCTTTTCGTCAATTCCCGATTGGTCGAAACCTGCGGCTACGGGCGGTGCGAGCTATTGTCCGTGGACCCGATGCAGATCATCCACCCTGCCGACCGGTGCAGGGTTCGCCGGAGCAACATCGAGAACCTCAAAGGCGACTCCCCCTCGTCCTGCGATTTCCGGATCGTGACGCGAGACGGCCGGGTGCGCTGGGTGCGGGCCAGGGTCCGGCCTGTGATGTACAAGGGGGAACGGGCCCTCCTGGGGAACTTCGTCGTCATGCCCGCCCGGGAGCAGCCCGGGCAACGAAGCGGGCGCCGCACGGACACCGGGCATTCGACAGCCCATCGTGGATGTTCCGCCTCGGCATAGGCCCCGATCGGGCCGATCTCCCAGTCAACTCCACGCGGACGGCCGGACGCGGGCCTTTCCCTTCCACCGTGGTCCCGCCATCCGCCGCCCCTGCCGGTCCGAGGCGGGTGCAGAAAGGATCGAGGGGAAGCCATGAAGAACCGCAGCCCGGCCAGCACGCCCCGGGAAGCCATGCTCTGGCGCGCCCGGGGGGAAGAGGGCGGCGTCGAATGCTACCTCTGCAATCATCATTGCCGGATTGCGAAGGGGGGGTACGGCGTCTGCGGCATGCGCGAGAATCGCGACGGCAAACTCTGGACCCATGCCTACGGCGATCTGATCGCCGCCCACGTGGACCCCATCGAGAAAAAGCCCCTCTACCATTTCCTGCCGGGAACCGCCTCTTTTTCCATCGCCGCCATGGGCTGCAATTTCAAATGCTCCTTTTGCCAGAACTGGCAGATTTCCCAGGTGTCGGTCCGCGACGGATCGTCTCCCGAGGGGTTCCGGATGCGCCCGAGGGATGTCGTGGAGACCGCGCTCGAGCACCACTGCCGCAGCATTTCCTACACCTACACGGAACCCACGATCTTTTTCGAGTACGCCTATGACATCTCCCGCCTGGCGCGGCTTTCCGGGCTGGCGAACATCTTCGTCACCAACGGCTTCATGACCACGGAGGCCCTCGAGGTCATCGCTCCGTGCCTGGACGCGGCCAACGTCGACCTGAAATCGTTCCGCGAGGATTTCTACTCGAAGATCTGCAGGGGACGGCTCATGCCGGTCCTGGAGTCCATCCGCTTCATGAAAAAGCTGGGCATCTGGCTCGAGATCACCACCCTGGTCATCCCAGGCACCAACGACAGCGAAGAGGAACTCGCGAACATCGCCCGCTTCATCGCCGAGGTCGACCGGGACATCCCGTGGCACGTGAGCCGCTTTCATCCCGATTACCGGATGATGGGCGCCGGGGCGACCCCGCTGGAGACCCTGCACGCGGCCCTGGCAGTCGGCAGAAAAGCGGGGCTTCGCTACGTCTACCCCGGCAACGTGACCGGCGAGGCGGACGAAACCTTCTGCCCCGGCTGCGGGAACCCCGTCATCCGGCGCCGGGGGTTCTGGCTGGAGCGCAACGACCTCCTCGACGGCCGGTGCCCGCGCTGCGGCATGCGAGTCGCCGGCGTCTTTCGCGAACGGACGGCCGGACAGGCGCCTGAGGGGCAGAGGGCAAAGGCAACAGGGAACGGGTAACAGGCAACAGCCGACAGGCAACAGCCAACAGCCAACAGCCAACAGCGAACAGATTCCCCTGTATGCCTTTCCTTTCTCGTCTGTTGACTGTATGCTGTTAACTATCGGCTTCTTTGAATTCTGTCGGCTGGAAAATCCCCGCTCTGTCCCCCTTTGAGAAAGGGGGATGAACGGGGATTTTTCTTGCTTTATCCCCCCCCCGGGATGCTATCTGAAAACCTGCGTTTCAACTCGTCCACCGGTTAACGGCAACCACCCAATCCGGACCAAAAGCGGCGGCGGTACGACCCGGGCAACATCGCTTATTCCTGTCTCTGTGCTCTTCCTGGGCTGACACATGGTGACGGATCGCGCCCTCTTGACGCCATCCACGCGGGGCAGGCCCATATCGGCCCGCAGGGCTGACCGCCGCGCCGCGACCATTTCCCGGCTCTCAGGAAATCCCGTGACGCGCCTCCTGCCGGACAACACGCCGGGGTTATGTTCCTTGCGTGTTGACGGCCGACTTGCGTCCGGCCCCGCCGGAATTCGTGTCCATGGCTCGATGCCGAACATAAACACACAGCGGAAAGGAGGTGAAACCGGGTCGTAGAGGCGGAGGATTCTGTCTATCGATGGGAATGACCTGAGTCACGCATTCAATCGTTGCGGCCTTCAAAGAAAGGAGGGGACTTTATGACTGTCTTCAAGAACTACGCCGAGACCAAGAACAGGAGACCCGGCCCCCTGAGCGGCCTCCGGGTCCTCGAAGTCTGCACGCTGCTGTTCGGGCCGGCAGGCCCGTCATTTCTGGCCGAACTGGGCGCCGAGGTCATCAAGATCGAACTGCCCCCCGTGGGGGATGTCACCCGCTCGCTCAACCCCTTCGGGTGGTTCTACAAGGAGCAGGGGCCCATGTTCATCCACATCAACCCCGACAAGTACTACATGGCCCTGGACCTGCACATTGACATGGCCCAGCAGATCTTCAAGGAACTCTGCGCCAAGTCCGACATCGTCGAGTTCAACCTCCGCCCTGCCGTCACCAACCGCTGGAACATCGGCTACGAGGAGATCCGGAAGGTCAACCCCGGCATCATCTACATTGAGAAGAACGGCTTCGGCCAGTGGGGACGCTACGCCGAGGAGGACCGTCCCTCCAACGACGGCGCCGCCCAGGCGCTCTCGGGCTACGCCTGGCTCTCGAGCTTCGCCGGTCAGCCCCCCCTGAAGCAGAGCATCTGGATCTGCGACGTCTTCGGGGCCATGATGGGCGAAGTGGCCGTGCTGTCCGCCCTGCATTACCGCAGGCGCACCGGCAAGGGGCAGTACATCGAGATGTCCCAGAGCGAGAACATCATGCGGGCCATGGGCTGGGTCTGGCCCTACCAGCAGATGACGCAGAAGCACGCCGAGCCGTCGGGGAACCGCGACCAGTGCATCTGCCCCGCCGACACGTTTTACTGCAGGGACGGGCAGTTCGTGGCCCTCGCCGCGCCTGCGCCCGACGAGTTCAAGGGCCTCTGCGCCGCCATGGGAAAGCCCGAGCTGGCCGCCGACCCGCGCTTCAAGGACCACGAGACGCGCCTGAAGGACGAAAACGCTCTCGCCATCCTCAAGATCATCTCCGAATGGGCGGCCGCCAAGACGGCCGACGAGGTCGAGAAACTGGGCGTCAAGCACGGCTTTGCAGCCTCACGGGTCTTCTCGGCCAAGGACGAGTGCGAAGACCCGCATCGCCGGGCCCGCGGCGCTGTCAAGGAGATCGACGACCCCATGTACGGGATGTACGTTGACCACGAGATTCCCATCAACATGTCCAAGACCCCTCCCAAGCACCGCTGGTCGGTGAGGCCCGTCGGGTTCGACAACGATTACATCATGACGAAGATCCTCGGCCGCAGCGAACAACAGCTCAAGGAGCTTTACGGCCACGGGGTGCTCGGGAAGTGGAAGGACCAGCAGGGCCGCAGGCCGCCGTCCGATTGGGACGGCCAGTCCGGCGCCATCTTGAGGAGGTGATGAGCCATGGCAGACTACAAGAGAGCGAAATGGGCGGACTGGGCGGACCACATCCGCTCCATGGACGATCCTGCTAAGAATTTCGAGAAGCCCGAGGCCCTCGATGACCTCGTCGTGATCGACCTGAGCTCCCGCAGCATGGCGGGCTGCTTCTGCTCGTCCCTTCTGGCCGAGCTCGGCGCCGAGACGATCCGCATCGAGCCCCCCGGCGGGGATCTGATCCGGACCTACTCGCCGGGCGGCATCGTGGTGAAGGACACGGGGCTCGCCTATCTCCAGGAGGGGCGCAACAAGCATCATGTCACCCTGAACATGGAAACCCCCGAGGGCCGCGAGATCTTCAAATGCCTCGTAGGGGCCGCCGACGTCCTCATCGAGACCTACCCCGCGGGGACGATGGACGCCTGGGGTGTGGGGTATGAGGAGCTGGCGAAGCTCAACCCGCGCCTCATCATGTGCAGCATTACGGGCTACGGCCAGTTCGGGCCGGACAGCGAACGCAAGCTCTACGACTACGACAACGTCTCCCAGGCGCGCTCCGGGATCCAGTACTGCACGGGCGAGGTGCTCCCCGAGGGCAAGACGGTGAAGGACATGCCCTGGGCCGTTCCCACGAAGGCGGGGCCCCACATCGCCTGGGCCGTCGCGGGGACCTTCGGCGCCATGGGGATCCTCTCGGCCCTGTACCACCGGGGCAAGACCGGGGAAGGTCAGGCCATAGACATCTGCACGCCCGAGGCCTACAGCCGGCTCGCGGACTACCAGCTCATGTGGTACGCCCACGCCGGTGTCATCGCCGAGCGCTTCGGCAGCCTCGACACGGCGCTGTGGCTCTACGGGTTCTTCCCGACCAAGGACGGCGGCGTCTTCCTGGGCGGCCTGCGGCTCGAGATGTGGAAGGCCTTTGTCGACATCATCGGCAAGTATGACGAGTGGAAAGCCGAGGAGTGGACGACGCTGGCGCCCTTCATGAAGAAGGACTGGCAGCTCAAGTACCAGGCCATGATCGAACCGGAGACGAAGAAGTACACGAGCGACGAGCTGACGGCGAAATCCGTCGAATACGCCAAGAGCGGCCGACTGGCCCCGATCACGACGGTCGTGGCCAAGATCGTTCCTCCCTGGGATGCGATGCACGACGAGAACTGGCTGGACCGCGGCATCTTCACGCCGGTCCAGGACCCCGTCTACGGCTCCGTCATCTGCGCCCAGTCCCAGTGGAAGGCCACGGAGACGCCGCCGCGGACGAAGTGGGCCTGCCGTCCCGTGGGCTACGACAACGGGCACGTATACCTGAAATACCTGGGTTACGGCCCCGCGAAGCTCAAGGAGCTAGAGGGGAAGGGGATCATCTAGAAACAGCGGCAAGAGTGGCAAAAGTGACAAAGTCCCCCACTCCCCCCTTTTGCAAAGGGGACAGCACAAATGATCCCCCTTTTGAAAAGGGGGGCAGGGGGGATTTGAACGAAACAAACGAAATCAACGAACCAACGAAATAATCGAGAATAGACCGGACAGACTACTTTGAGGAGGGAGGTACCGTTCCATGTCGCTTGGCATTCCCCTGACGGACGCGGACAAGGCGAAGTTC
>MVQS01000400.1 GCA_002067855.1 Syntrophaceae bacterium PtaB.Bin038 | reverse complement strand
GGACATCGAGCGCTGCGCCATCATGGAGGAGAGCATCAACGGGCAGCTCGCCTATCTGCGGCAGCCCCTGCATGCACCGCCGCGCGTGGACCGTTATGTCGTCTGGTCGCACACGGGCAAAAGCGAAGAAAAGCACGTCATCCGGATCGTCAAGGGGAAGGAGATCCTCGTTTCCTTCGATGGGTTCTTCCAGGCCAACACGGCCCTCACGGACGGACTCGTGGACGCCGTCGCGGAGCTTGCCGCCGTCGGTCCCGAGGAGACGGTGCTCGACCTGTACTGCGGGTCGGGCCTATTTTCCCTGTTCCTGGCGCCGTCCTGCGCGAAGCTCACAGGCATCGAGATCGACGGCGAGGCCGTCGACTGCGCCCGGCTCAACATGGAGCGGCACGGGATCGACAATGCCGTTTTCCATCATGGGGATGTCGGCAATGTCCTGGAGGCGGAGTTCGGCGGGAAGAAGGGGGCCGTGAACGTGGTCGTCCTCGACCCCCCGAGGGCGGGCTGCGAGAGGGAGGTGCTCGAGAGCCTCATCGGGCTCGGCCCCGAAAGGGTTGTCTACGTCTCCTGCGACCCGGCGACGCTTGCCCGCGACGCCCGCTTGCTCGTCGACGGCGGGTTCGATCTCGTCACCGTCAGGCCCGTGGACATGTTTCCGCAGACCAAGCACATCGAGTGCGTTTCCCTGTTCGTGAAGCGCTGAATTCGGGGTATGAATGCGCTAAGGCGTCGAAAAAAAGGGGGCCCGTCGAGCCCCCTTTTTTCATCGTCCGGGATGCAGGGCTTCCTAGAAGTGGAAATTCACGCCGATGAGGATCATGTGGTTCTTGGACGTGAAATCAACATCTTCACCGCCGATAGCCATGGTGTATTTGCTGGTGAAGTATCGGTACCCGAGGTCGGCGGACCACTGCGGCGTGATCTCGAAGTTGACGCCCGCCATGAGCTGCCAGGCAAAGGCGTTGTCAGACTCATCAACCGAACCCGTGAGTGAGCCATAAGTGCCCGATGCCTTGAGGGAACCCCAAGACCAGCCGATTCCGAAACCGATGTAGGGGTGGAACTTCCCCTCCGGGTACCGGGCGACCAGGTTGACCATCAGGTTGCTGGCCTTGAAGTCGCCGTCAACACCCGCCACATCGATATCCTGCTCGGCCAGGTAGGCATAGTCCAACTCGACGGCCAGCCACCTGACCTGGGGGATGATGTAGCCGAACTTCGCACCCAGGGCCCAGCTGTCCTTGAGAGGCACATCATCGCCATCCTCCGGTTCCAGGTCTTGGGGCATGACCCATCCGCCGTAAAGGCCCACGTAGAACGGCCCCGCTTCCGCCGCCGTCGCCGTGGGGGCCGAGCTGAAGACGAGCATTCCCGAGAACACCAATACCAAGAGGCACGAAAAAGTCCTTTTCATAAAGCTTCCTCCTTTCATGGATGGTTGCGAAACGTAAGCAAAAAACGGGATGGAAAGGGATTGAAAAGGGTGTTGACGATGTCGCGCCGAAGACGCTTCCCGGTGAAGGTTACAAATTCAAGATAAAAAATAGAAAGATTGCCGTTCAAAGTCAACCACTATTTCAAGGCGTTACGGAATGTTCCCTGCGGGCATCGGGGCAAACGCGGGCTTTACAAACGCCCGCGCCCTGCCTATGATGGGGTCGGGCGCAAAAGGCCCCGTTCCCCGAGGAAAGGTCGGAATCCCATGTACGCAACGCCCACCGATGCCGCGACGGTCATGCTGCTGCGGCCCTATCAGAACGCGACGGTGACGGACATCGAGGTCCTCATGGTCCTGCGCAACCGCCGCAGCCGCTTCGTCCCCGGCTACCACGTCTACCCGGGCGGCATTCTCGATGCAGAGGACTACGAGCCCCGCATCGAGCGCTTCTGCCGCGGGATCGACCGGGCGCGGGCATCGGAGATCCTTCCCGACATGTCCCGTCCCGAAAAGGCCCTGGGCGCCTGGGTCGCGGGGATCCGGGAGAGCTTCGAGGAAGTGGGGATGCTCATCGCCCTGCGGCGCGACGGCTCCCCCGTGGCGATCCGGTCGGAGGCGGAGCGTGTGCGGTTCTGCGGCTACAGGCGGGCGCTCAGCAAAGGGGAGATGAAGTTCCACGAGATGCTCGAGAAGGAGGACCTGATCCTTCCCCTCGACCGGCTCCTGTACTTTTCCCACTGGATCACGCCCGAGCCCCTGCCGCTTCGCTACGACGTGCGGTTCTTCGCGGCCGAGGCCCCGACCGATCAGGCCGTCATCCACGACGGCGTGGAGCTGACGGAGCATCTCTGGCTGCGTCCGTCGGTGGCCCTCGAGGAATACGAAAAGGGCAGGATCAACATGGTCCTGCCCCAGATCATGACGCTCGCGGATGTCTCCCGGTTCAAGACCGTCGAGGAGGCCCTCGCCGCGGCCAGGAACCGGCAGGTTCCCGCCGTCCTGACGAAGATCCGGCGGATCGGCGGCGCAGACGTGGAGGTCATGCCCGACGGGACCGCCTACGAACGCCGCCCCCCGGTCTACTCCTGGCCCGACAAGAAGTGACCCCCTCAGTTTCCTTTGAGCCTGAAGGAGTCGAGGAAGCGGTCCCGGTCCGCCGTGGAGCGCGTCTCCTTCGGCGTGACCGCCACCACCTGGTACTGCCTGTTGTTCACCAGGTAGATCCGCATCTTCAGGGCAAGCCTGCCGTCGGAGGACAGAACCTGCAGCTCCCTCCCGGGATGGCCCCCGATGGAAACCGCGCGTTCACTCAGCAGGGTGCCCTGGATGTTTCCCACGGCGCCGTCGCGCGCCGCATCGAGCAGCATCTCCCTGTCGCCCGTGGCCATGAGGGCCTCGGGGTAATCCCCGTAGACGACCATGTAGACCAGGCTGCCACGATCGGCCTCCACCGTGAAGAAGTGCGCCTCGACGGGCCCTGCCTGGGTCTGGTAGGCCTGACGCCTCTCGACGGGCGTGCCCGGCATCGACACCGAGAACCCGCCCTCCATCGAGTGGAAGTCCTTCCACGGCGACGTCTCGCACCCGGTGAGCGCCGCCGCGAGCGCGACGAGCAGGGCAATCCCGGGGAGGACCGGAAGAACGCCTTTCCGGAACGATGGACGCATGTCCCCTCCTTTTGCCTTCCGCCTTTTGACTCGCGCGATACCGGTCAGAACTTCACCTGCGGGGCCGTCCTGGCCGCCGCCGGCGCCTCGAAGAAGGTCGCCTGGGAAAATCCGAAGAGGCCCGCGAGGAGGTTCGCCGGGAAGCTGCGGATCTTGACGTTGTAGGCCTGGACGGCCTCGTTGTAGCGGCGGCGCTCCGTGGCGATCCGGTTTTCCGTCCCGGCCAGCTCGTCCTGCAGCTTGAGGAAGTTCTGGTTGGACTTCAGCTCGGGGTAGTTCTCCACGACGACGAGCAGACGGCTCAGCGCCGAGGTGAGCTCGTTGTTGGCCTGGATCTTGTCCGGGATCGTCCCCGCCCCACCCACCTTCGCGCGGGCGGTGGTCACTTCGATGAAGACCTCTCTCTCCTGCTTGGCGTACCCCTTCACCGTCTCCACGAGGTTCGGGATCAGGTCGAAGCGCCGCTGGAGCTGGTTCTCCACCTGTGCCCACGAGGACTTGACCTTCTCGTCGAGGGTGACGAACTCGTTGTACGTCCCCTTGACGAAGCTGTACAGCGAGACGGCGATGACGGCCGCCACGGCCAGCGCAATCAACAGACCCTTCTTAGCCATATCATCCTCCTGCAGAAACCCGTTTTTTCGTTTGTCTCTTATTTTTCGTTCGCACGGTCAGTCCGTCCGGTCAAATCCTCCTGCCCGGGGCAGACAGGGGGACGTAGCCTCTCAGACCGGGAGCCCGTCGACGATGGCGGACAATTTTGCGATCTCCCGTGTGTAGGGCCGGAAGACGGCGTTCAGCTCCGCCAGCGGCAATCCCTTCCTTCCCTCCCGCAGCTCGATGCAGCGCAGGAACGGCCCTGCGTCGATCCCGTACGCATCGGCCATGGCCGCCACGATCTCCCTCCTCCCCCGCGGGGCCTCTTTCCCCTGCATGTGAAGCAGGGCGTTGAAGACCGAGAGGAAGGCCGTGATCGATGCCGCGAGCAGACGCTGCAGTTCCTCCGCCCTGCCCGCCGTCTCCAGGTACCCCGTTCGGAGCAGCAGCAGTTTCCCCTTCAGCTCCCGTTCGCACTGAAGCCGCAGGGCCCTGCGCTCGAAAACGAGCCCCCCCAGAACGTCCTCTCCGTAGACGACCTCGTAGTGGCGCTGCATGTTCAGGAACTCCACGGGGTAGACGTCGACCGAGGAGCCGATCAGGGCCTTCGTCATGATCACGGGGGTCGCCACCGCCCGCTTTTTCCACTTCGGGATGCGCGACAGGAGTTTCTCCAGGTTGTCGGCCTCATCGCCGGACACAACCACGAGAAAGTTGATATCCGACTTCCCCGGGACGTAATCCCCCCGGGCGCCGCTGCCGTACAGGATGACCGACTGAAGCGCCTCCCCGTAGACCTCTTTCAGATCCCCCACGATCTCCGGGAAAACCTCCTGCGGTCTCTTCGGTGCCTTCGCCATACGCTATGCTTCCTTTGTCCATTTCCCGTTGTGAGCCGATCCGGGTCCGTAAAGCCTGCAGCCGCTGCCGGCGAACCTCGGAAGAGCAGAACTTAGGAAGAGCAGAATCGACTGATACATGTTCCGCTCTTCCGCTCCTCCTAACTTCCGATCTTCCGTCTTCTCAGAAGTCTCCCCCTGCCCCGCCGCCGCCGCTCATCCCGCCGCCGAACCCGCCGAAGCCGCCCGAGGAGCCTCCCCCCCAACCGCCGCCGTAGTAGCCCCCCCCGTACCGGCGCCCGCTGCGGCCCGATCCGTTGAAGAGGAGCAAGGCCAGCAGATGCCGCCCCGTCTCCGTGAACAGCAGCAGCAGGACGACGATGAAGAAGAGCATCAGGGTGAACGGGCTCACGGGCGTTTCCCCCGCCGGCCGCGCCGGCTGCATCCGGGGCTTTCCCGTCAGCGTCACCCCGGCGTTGCGGGCGATCACGTCCGACACGGCCGACATGGCGTTGGAGAGGCCCTTGCCGTAGTCGCCCTGCTTGAGGTGCGGGATCACGTGCAGGCGGAGGATCTCGCCCGCGACCCCGTCGGGCAGGATGCCCTCGACGCCGTAGCCCGTCTCGATTCTCACCCGCCGCTCCTTCAGGGCGAGAAGGATGAGCACCCCCTTGTCCTCGCCCCGCTTCCCGATGCCCCAGGCTTCGTAGAGACGGGTTGCGTAGTCGTCCGCCGTCCTGTCCCCCACGGTGGGCACCGTGGCGACGACGACGGCCGTGCCCGTCTTCTGCAGCACTTCCCGGGCGAGGGTTTCCATGGCGTCGCGCTCGGCCGCGGGGATCACGTTTGCAAAGTCGTTCACGGCGCCCGTGGGACGCGGGAAGACGGGTTCCGCGGCGGCAAGCGGCCCGGCGTGGAGGGCAACGGCAACGCTCAGAAGAAGCGCTGCGGCCAGGCATCTTTTCATGTCGGCAAACCCCTCGACACTCCAGAAGTTAAGAGGCTTTGAAGTTGGGAAGTTCGGAAAAGCCCGGGACATGCGAGAGAGGCTCTATTCGTCCACGCTTCTCAAGTTCTGAACTTCAGAACTTCATTTTTTGATCCGGAGGAACCCCTGTGTCAGAGGATCGTGTAGTCGGGTCGGACTGCTGACGCCCGACGAGGGTATATCCTACGCACGGTGCGGGCCGAAGTCAAACTTTTCCGCGCAATTTCGAAGGGATAGCTGGAAGCCTTCCGCCGGCCCCTCCCCCGGTTTCTTGGCAGAGTATTTGCACGTTTGCGGGTACCCCAGCCGCACCGTTTCCCGATGGACATGCCGAACACAAAACCGGTCTTTCCGAGAGGGTAGATGGCCGCCCCCAGCCGAAAAACGAAACAGCAGCTCCTCGACGAGGTCGAGGCCCTCCGGAAACAGCTCGACTCCCGGCACGAGCCCCGGTGCGACGAGCCGGCCGAGTCCCGCCGGCTCTACGAGATCCTGGCCCAGAGTTCCCACACCGGCATCTACGTCATCCTCGACGGCCGCTTCGATTTCCTCAACGACAAGGCCGCCCTGCTCGCGGGCTACACCGCCGAGGAGATGATCGGCATGAGAAGCCTCGACATCGTGCACCCCGAGGACCGCGAGGCGATTCACGAGCAGGCCGTCGAGATGCTCAAGGGCCGAAGGACGATCCCCTACGAGTACCGCATCCTCACCCGGGACGGCTCGGTCCGCTGGATCCTGGAGACGGTCACGCCCGTCCAATACAAGGGCCGCAGGGCCATCCTCGGCAACTCCATGGACATCACGGCCCAGAAGGAGCGCAGCCGAAGGCTCCAGGAACTCGAGGCCCTGGAGGCCTCGATCCTCGACGCGATCCCGCACGCCGTGGTGGGGCTGGCGAAACGCCGCGTCATCTTTGCCAACGACGCCGTCGACGCCGTCTTCGGGTGGCGCCCCGAGGACCTCATCGGCAAGACGACGCGCATCCTCTACCGCAACGACGAGGAGTACACCGACATCGGGAAGTTCGTCTACTCGACGCTGCGCCGGCAGCGC
>MVQS01000399.1 GCA_002067855.1 Syntrophaceae bacterium PtaB.Bin038 | reverse complement strand
CGCGATGATCGCCTCGGCGGCCATGGTCATCCCCACGATGTCGGCGTGGGCGGCCATCATGCGGATCTCGGCCCGCGTCTCCAGCCTCGGCCCCTCGGTCTGCCAGTAGACGCCCCGCTCCACGACGGGGATCCCGCAGGCCGCGGCGGCTTCGATGAGCCCGCGCCGCACCTCCTCGGAGAGATCGGGCGTGATGTGGACGGGCCGGTTGGAGAACACCGTGGGCGTGTCGGCAAGCAGGATGAAATCGTCGGGCACGACGATGGACCCCGGCGGCAGGTCTTTCTTCAGGGAGCCCGTCGAGTTGACGGCGACGACGTCGCGGATGCCGAGGGCCTTGAGGGCCGCGAGATTGGCCTGGTGGTTGATGAGGTGGGGCAGGACGTATTCGCCGGGGTCGCGGTCATGCCGGGAGATGTGGGCGATCTCCCGGGAGGCCCAGACGGTCACGCGCCCGAACTCGCTGACCACGTGTTCCTTTCTCAGCCCCCGGAAGACGCTCGTCCCGTGCAGGACCGTCCCCGAGATGATGCCGATGGGCGCCATGAGTACCTCAATTAACGGCGTACGGCGTATGGCTTGGGGCTCAGGGCAATCCAGGCAGGGCGAATTGAGACGGATTCACGATTTTTCCTTATGCCTCAAGCCTTAAGCCCTTAGCCTTACGCCAGTGCTTTCCTACCAGAATCGGCGGGGCCTGTCAAAAAATTCGTGTCCCGCAGCGGGGCGCCCCTGCGGGCGGCTTGACTTCGCCGTGACTTGGTGGCATA
Organism: Syntrophaceae bacterium PtaB.Bin038; assembly: GCA_002067855.1. Taxonomy (GTDB): domain Bacteria; phylum Desulfobacterota; class Syntrophia; order Syntrophales; family UBA2192; genus UBA2192. The sequence goes on along the minus strand of MVQS01000399.1, from coordinate 2,753 downwards.
GTGCGGACCAAGAACAGCAAGGGGGTATCCAATGAGCGGCGAACGCGTCATCCATGTCAGCGAGGAAACCTTCGATGCCGAGGTGTTGAAGTCCACCCAGCCGTCCCTGGTCGATTTCTGGGCGCCCTGGTGCGGGCCCTGCCGGGCCATCGCCCCGGTGCTCGACGAGCTGGCAGAGGAGTACAAGGGGAAGGTCAAGGTCGCCAAGGTCAACGTCGACGAGAACCGCAAACTGGCGGGCGATCACGGAATCCAGAGCATTCCCACCATGCTTCTCTTCAAGGACGGCAAGGTCGTCGACAAGCTCATCGGGCTTGTTCCGAAGGACCGCCTCAAAGCATTGATGGACAAGGTTCTGTAGACAACACAACGCGTGGAGGCCCCTGTTTTGCAGTCGGGCCTCCATTTTTTTATGCGGCCTGAGGGCGCAGGCGGGGAAGGATGAAGACGGAAACCACGGGAAGAACCATGACGAACCGATCCATGCTCCTTGCGGCGGCGGTGCTCCTGATCCTGGTTGCGGCCATGAGCGGCTGCGCCTGGTGGGACTCGATCTGGGGCAAGGAGCCCCGGGTGCGGCCGACCCCCGAGGGGCTTTACCAGCGAGGGTTCGAACACTACAAGAAGGGCGATTTCAAGAAGGCGATCGAGGTCTTCACCCGCGTTCGCGACGAGTACCCCCTGCATCCCGTCGCCCTCATGGCGGAGCTGGGCATCGCCGATTCCTACTTCGAGAACGAGCAGTACGTCGACGCCGAGGTGGCCTACGGCAGCTTCGTCGAGCTCCACCCCGCGAACCCGAACGTCCCCTACGCGATGTACCAGCTCGGCATGTGCCACTACCACCAGATGCAGACGATCGACCGGGACCAGACGGAGGCCCAGAAAGCCCGCAAGGAGTTCGAGCGGCTCATCGCCCGGTTCCCCCAGAGCAAGTTCGCCATCATGGCGGAGAAGAACCTGCGCGAGGTGAAGCAGCGCCTCGCGGAGCACGAGTTCTACGTCGGCGAGTTCTACTACCGCACCAAGAAGTACGAGGCGGCGCTGAAGCGCTTCGAGACGATCCAGCGCGAGTACGCCAACCTGGGGCTCGACTACAAGACGAACCGGTTCATCGAGGAGACGAAACTGCGGATCCGGGAAGACGCGGAACGCAAGGCGAAGGAGGCGAAAAAGGCCGAGGAGGCCCGGAAGGCCCGGGAGGCCAAGGAGGCGCAGAAGTCGCAGAAAAACAACCCGCCGTCGCAGCCCGGGAAATAGCTCACCCGGGTTCCGACAGTCGTCTCAGGACCGCGAGGGCGTTGCGCCCCGGGTCGAGCGACGTGTCCACCACGAGACGGGACCCCCGGGGGATCTCGTCGATCGTCTCGAAGTCCCTTTTCTGAGCCTGGAAAATCTCCCAGCGGCCGTCGGAGATGTCCCGGCCGTCCGATTCCCTCTCCCGCAGCCGCGCCTCGACGATCGCCTCGGGGCACGTGCACTCCACGAGGAATGCACCGGCGCCGGCACGGCGGGCGGCCTCGAAGGCCCGCGACCGCTCTCCCCGGCTCCTGTAGGAGCCGTCGAGGATGACGGCGCCTGCGGTGTCCAGCTTCTCCAGCGCGATCTCGAGGGCCCTGGCGTAGGTCCTTCGGGAGACCTCGTCCGAGTAAATCCCCTCGCCGAACCCCTCGTAGCGGTGCTCCGTGGCCGGGATGCGCAGCATGTCCTTCCGGACCGCGTCCGTCTGCACGATCTCCGCCCCGAGCAGGGGGGCCAGCGCCCTCGCGAGAACGCTCTTGCCCGTGCCCATGAGCCCGGCCACGAGGATCAGCGTCTTCTTCGCGGGCCGCGCCGCGTAGGAGAGGGCCAGGTCGAAGTACCGGGCGGCCGTCCGCGCGGCGGCCTCCCGGTCCGAGGCCCCGATGTGCGGGTCGTCGAGGCGGAAGCTCGTGACCTTTCCCCGGACGTAGGCGTAGTAGCAGCGGTAGAAGTCCAGGAGCCGCCGGAGGTCCCCGTCGCCGCTGTGGCGGACGTAGGCATCGACGAAGGCCCGCGCATGCCCGGGGTAGCCGTTGTAGTCGAGGTCCATGGCGAGGAAGGCCACCTCGGCGGCCACGTCGGCGAACCGGAAGCGCTCGTTGAACTCGATGCAGTCGAAGATGACGATGCCGTCGGCCAGGCAGATGTGCTCGGCGTGCAGGTCCCCGTGGCAGTCGCGGATCCGGTGCTCCGCCACGCGTTTCTCGAACAGCGCCCGTTCCCGCTCCAGGAACCGGCGGACCCAGTCCTTCAGGAAATCGTAGCGGTCCCGGGCGATCGTGACGCCGATGTACTTCGCCGTCTGCTCGAAGTTCTCGTCGTGGTTGAACCGGATCGTGTCGATGCCGCCGATCCGGTCGATCCTGCCGCCCGTCTCCGCGGCGGCGTGGAATGCGGCGACCTTTGCGGCGACGGCGTCCATGGCCTCCGGGGGGACCTTCCCCTCGGCCAGGAGCCTCTTCAGCATCCGCTCCAGGGGCAGCTTCTTCATCACGACGGCGTAGTCGACGGCCCTGCCGGTTCCGAGCCGAAGCTCCCCCGACTCGTCCTCCCCGATCTCGGCAACCTCCAGGTAGGCCTCCGGCGCCAGGCGGCGGTTGAGCCGAAGCTCCTCCCCGCAGTAGTGCTTCCGCTTTTCGAGGGTGGTGAAATCGAGGAACCCGAAGTCGACGGCCTTCTTCACCTTGTAGACCCGATCCCCCGCGATGAAGACGAAGGAGATGTGCGTCTGG
>MVQS01000398.1 GCA_002067855.1 Syntrophaceae bacterium PtaB.Bin038 | reverse complement strand
CCCTTCTGGAATCCTTCTTCGACGGGGGCCTCGGCGCGAAGCGTGCGCATCCGGTAGACGGACCGCCAGCCCTCGACGCCCGCGGGGTTTGACGTGAGGCTCGAGTGGTGGAACTCGTGGCCCCGGACGCTCTCTCCGGCCAGGCCCCAGAGGGAATCCTCCTTCAGGGTGACGTCCACGTATGCGAGGGCCTGCAGCCCCCTGTGCATCTTCGTCGCAGCCGGTACGATCCCCGCCATCGGGTGCCGCCTGCCGTCCACCGTCTCCATCTCCCGGCAGAGGTACATGAGGCCTCCGCACTCGGCATAGATCGGCCGGCCCGACGCCGCGAAGTCCCGCACCGAGGCCAGCATGGGACCGTTAGCCGAAAGCTCCGCCGCCGTCTCCTCGGGATAGCCCCCACCCAGGTAGAGGGCGTCGAGACCTTCAGGAAGGGCCCTGTCGGCGACGGGCGAGAAACGGACGAGGGTGCAACCCCGGTCTTCAAGCTCGTCGAGCACGTCCCGGTAGTAGAAGTGGAAGGCCGCGTCGCAGGCCACACCCAGGCGTGCCCTGCCTTCGATCCCTTTCCGTTCCGGCGCCTCCACGTAGAGAAAGGGCGCGCTGCGGGCCATGTTGACGATCTCGCCCAGGGTGGAGTGGTGTTCGAAGGCATCCGCAAGCTCGTCGAGGGCCTGCGGCGGGAGGTTTCGCGAATCCGCCGTCACGAGGCCCAGGTGCCTCTCGGGCAGCGCCGGAAGGGCCCCCTGGGGGATCGCCGCCACCATGGGCGGCAGGCGCGAGGCCCGCAGCGCCTCGGCCAGCATGATCCCGTGCCGCACGGAGCCGCAGCGGTTGGCGATGACGCCCGCCACCCTCACGTGGCGCTCGAAGGAGGCGAAGCCCTTGACGACGGGGGCCAGGCTTCTCGCCACGCCGTAGACGTCTGCGACGAGGATCACGGGGGCCCTGAGCCAGGCGGCGATCTCGGCCGTGCTTCCCTCGAGACTGTCGTGGCTCGCCCCGTCGAAGAGGCCCATGACGCCTTCGATGACGGCGATGTCGGCGTCGGCCGTCGTGCGCGCCACGAGTTTTTCCACGTAGTCGCGGCCCATCATCCAGCCGTCGAGGTTGTAGCAGGGCCTTCCCGAGGCGATGGAGAGGTAGGAGGGGTCGAGGAAGTCGGGCCCGACCTTGAAGGTCTGCACGCGCGTTCCCCGGCGGCGAAGGGCCGCCACGAGAGCGAGGGTGAGGGAGGTCTTTCCGGCCCCGCTTTCCGTTCCGCCGATGACAATCCGTGGGCAGTCGATCATGGAGTCACCTGGATAAAAGATGGTTTAAGACTCAAGGCAAATGGCTCAGCGCAAGATCCGCATGACAGCCGTTTTGTTCCATAAAAAAACAGGGTCCCATGCCCTGCGCCTGGTTTTATTTCAAGAACGCGGCCGCCCCCTTGTAGACCAGTGCGAAGACCGTCGCGGCCAGGATCGTCACGGCGAACAGCACGGCGTTGGCCTGCCGGATATGACCGGACTCCAGGCGCTGCAGGGGGTCCCCCATGAAGGGCTGGGGGTCGAAGGAGTCGCCGCGGAACACCGGCCCGCCGAGCTGGATCCCCAGCGCCCCCGCCATGGCCGCCTCGGGCAGGGCCGCATTGGTGTTCTCCTGGACCGCGCCGTCGCGACGGCTCACCCGCAGGGCCGCCAGGGGCCTCATCCCGAGAAGCATCGCCGCCAGCGCCATGAACAGGACCGTGACGCGGGCCGGCAGCCAGTTGGCCAGCCGGTCGAGCCAGGCGGAGAACCGCCCGAAATCGTAATACGTCTCGTTCTTGTGCCCGAAGGCCGAGTCGAGGGCGTCGATCGCCTTGTAGAGGATGACCCCCAGGGGGCCGAAGAGGAAGGCGCAGAGAAGCGGGGCCATGACCCCGTCGACGCCGTGACGGGCCACACTCTCGATGGCGGCCCGGGCGATTTCCTCGCCGTCCATGCGGTCCGTGTCCCGCCGGACCATCTCCGAGACACGTTTGCGGGCCAGCGGGAGGTTTCCAACCTCGAGGGCGCGGTGGACCTCGGCGGCCTGGTCGGCCAGGGAGCGCGCGGAGAGGGCCGTGTAGAAGACCCAGATCGAGAGGACCGTGTATGCCCAGGGGTGAAGTGACGCCGCAAGCTTCAGGAGCCCCCAGGCTGCCAGGCCCGAGAGGCCGATGACCATCACGGCCGCCAGCAGCCCCGCCTCCCGGGGCGACTTGAGCATCCTCCGGATCGAGGGCTCCAGGGCAAGGGCAAATCGCCGCATCATCCTCGCCGGGTGGGGGAACCCGCGGGGATCGCCGAACAGAAGATTGAGGAACAGGGCAATCAGGATCTGGATCTCGAGGCTCATGTCGCGCGTACTATACAGGAAATCGGCTGCACGCCGCAAGCGCCGGGGAAGGAAAGGCTGCCCAGGGGGACCGCTTGCTTGACGGACCGGCGGAAAAGGGCTATAGGTCACAAAACTGTCATTGTCGCACAGGGGTCCAGGATTTGTACTGGGGGGACCGGGGTACGATCGGGCCGCCGTCTCACGTCGGGATTGCGGCCTTTACTATCTTCTACGAGGAGACGGCTGTGAGCGAAAGGCAGATCTGGATCACCACGTTCGACCTGGAGAGGCTGGAGAGCCTCATCGACGGGGTCCGGGCCGCGGGACCGCAGAAGAAGGACTACCTCACGCTGCTGGAGAAGGAACTCGAGCGGGCAAAGGTGGTGGACCCCAGGGATATCCCGGGTGACGTCATCACGATGAACTCGGTCGTCCGCATCCGGGATCTCGAGTCGGGCGAGGAGACGACCTACACGCTGGTATTCCCCGCCGACGCGCGGATCGAGGAAAATCGGATCTCCGTCCTCTCGGCGATCGGGACGGCGCTCATCGGCTACCGGGTCGGGGACACCATCGAGTGGAAGGTCCCGTCGGGATTGAAGCGGCTGAACGTCGAGGGGATC
>MVQS01000397.1 GCA_002067855.1 Syntrophaceae bacterium PtaB.Bin038 | reverse complement strand
ATCCTGGTTCGTCGTCACCTTGCGCTCGATCCCCGTGGAGGAGCGCTGCCCCGACACGATGGCCGTCGACACGGCCGCAAGCAGGACGAGCCCGACGGCGACGGCCATGACGAGCTCGGTGAGCGTGAACCCTCTCGAATCGTTCAGCGGATCCCTCATTGTCTGAAATACTCCTGTCTCGATACGATGGTGCTCTCTGTGATCCCGCGGGTGTTGCCGGGCCATGTGACCTGCACTCTCACCGTCCAGGCGTTGGTGGCTCCCGCAAGCGGGGTGACCGTCGTGGCCACCGTGTAGGGCACGTCGCCCGCCTGGGGGGCCGCCTGGCTACTGGCGTTGATCGTACGGGTGCAGGGGCCGCCGACGAACAGATTGCGGCCGGTGGCGTCGCAGGCCGTCGCAAAGGCGTTGTTCGGGTTCATGATCCACAGCTCGCTGCGCTCCAGCTCGCTCTGGAGGATGCCGGCGGCCCGGCCCATGAAATCGGAGCGCCCCGCCGCGCTCCAGGACGTGGGCTGCATGGACAGAAGCGCCAGGATGCCCACGGCCGTGAGGAACAGCGTGATGAGCACCTCGACGATGGTGATCCCTCGGTTATTGCATGCTGTACGTGACATGGGCCCTTCCTGTCATGAGGACGGTGATCGTGCCGGTGGAGTTGCGGACGTTGGCGATGCCGATGGTCGCGGCCGGCGCCGCCGAGCCCCGGGGCTGTATCGTGACGGCGACCGCCGCGCCCCCCCCGTTGACGCTCGTCATCCGGACCGTTCCGTACTCGCCGAAGGTCTTCGTCTCGTCCACGGCGGCCAATCCGCCGGCCGCGGCCGCCTGGATCCGGTACGTGTTGGCCGGGTCGGGGTTGTAGGTGATCGTGTACGCCCGGTTCTCCGCCATGGCCCGGGCGCGCGTGTCGTAGAAATCGGAGGAAATCATCCTGCCCGCGCCCTTCAGGTTCGAGTTGTCGACCCACCCCCGGTAGGACGGGACGGCGATGGCCAGCACGATGCCGAGCAGGACGAGCGTGATGAGAAGCTCCACCATGGAGAAGCCCGCAGCGCCGCCGCGCGCCTCCCGGCCTTCAGACAGCCGCCCGGCGTATGACCGTCTCTTCCGTCTGTTGCGTCGAAGATGTTCCATGGCCCGTCTTTCTATTGATCCTGCGGGTTCTGATTCCCGGCCCCGCTGCAGCCGCATCGCACGCCGCACCGGGACATCACTTTCAGTTGAGCAAAAAACATGCCCGGCACGGCACCGTCATGGCCTTCAGCTCGCGGCCGTCGTCCTGGGAACCGGCAGGCGGAAGGGGAAACCCGGGCGGGAGGGGATGGCACGGAAGGCGGGGCGTGGTCCGCCCTTCAAGGGGATCCCCGCCTCGTCTTGCGATCGGATGTCCTGCCCGGCAATCCTGCAGCCATATCCTTCGATCGGACGTAGGCCAGTGACTTTGCGCCCCACCCTTTCGGATGGTTTGCCCTGATCAGGCCGTTTCCTGAAAGCGATCGGAACCCGAGAAGTGCCCGAACCGGCTGACGGTTGGAGCTCTTCTGCATTCTTTTTCGGTTTGCGGGGGGAAAAACTTGAGCGGAAAAATCTTCGCGCGGGGAGGCTCAGGGAAGCGAGCGAAAGAGCACGAGATGCGTGAGCGGCCAGCCGAAGAACGGGTACATCACGGCCGCCATCGACAGAAACGGCCCGAAGGGGACGGCGTATTTCATGTCCCTGCCCTGGGCCGCAATGAGCACGACCCCCACGAGCGCGCCGAGGATGGAACTCATGAACACGACGAAAAGCAGGGACTTCCACCCCAGGAAGGCCCCGATCATGGCCAGCAGCTTGATGTCCCCTCCGCCCATGCCCTCCCGCTTCGTGAGCAGTTCATACCCGACGGCAACCAGGTAGAGAAACCCGCCGCCCGCGAGGATACCCAGCAGGGAGTCCCAGAACGGCACGCCCATGACCAGCCAGGCCAGCAGGAAACAGACGGGGATTCCCGGCAGCGAGATCACGTCGGGGATGATCTGGTGGTCCAGGTCGATGAAGGTGACCACCACGAGCGCCGACGCGAAGAGAAAGGCCGCCAGATACTGCGGGCTCGGCCCGTAGAGCCAGCCCAGGGCCAGGGAAAGCAGGGCCGTCAGCAGCTCGACCAGGGGGTATCGGGGGGAGATGGCCTCGCCGCAGTCCCGGCAGCGGCCCCGAAGGACGAGCCAGCTCACGAGGGGGATGTTGTCGTGGAAGCGGACCGGGTTGCCGCACTTCGGGCAGTGGGAGGCCGGGGTGACGATGGATTTCCCCTCGGGGATCCGCCAGATGCAGACATTGAGGAAACTGCCGATCACGGCCCCGAGGACAAACGAGACAACACCCCAGAATAATTCCATATGCTTATCCGTCCGTGAGCGGGCCCCTGTCGGAGCCACTGACACAACCGCACGAAGTGAGAAAGTTACGAAGAGCGGAAGAGCGGCGTGAATCTCCGATGCGTTTCTTTCCGATCTTCCTCACTTCCGATCTTCCGCTCTTCGCGATTTCTTCACCCGTCCTTCCGCCCCCAGTCATAGGGGATGTCGTTGGCGTGCGGGTGGACCCGGAACTCGTCGGGGTCGTCGTAGCGGTACACCTCCGTGGGGACGTTGATCACGAGGGCCTCCTCCCCGGAGATGCACTTGAACCCGTGGTATACGAGGGGCGGGATGTGGATCAGGACCGGGTTGTGCTCGCCCGCGAAGAACTCGTTCACCTCGCCCTCGGTCGGCGAGCCCTTGCGGCCGTCATAGAGCACGATCTTCATCATCCCCTTGACGACGGTCATGTTGTCGGACTGGCGCTTGTGGTAGTGCCACCCCTTGACCACCCCGGGGTAGGCCGTGGTCATGTAAACCTGGCCGAAGGCCTCGAACATCTCGTCGTCGGCCCGGAGCACCTCCATCAGCCTCCCGCGCTCGTCGGGGATGACCTTCAATTTCTTGATCTTCACGCCGTCGATCATACAAACCTCTTTGGCTGAGTGCGAAAGGCGGGAGGCAGCCGGCCCGGCAAGAGGGGGCTTTCTTGCCTTGTGCCTTTCGCCTGTTGCCTGTCGCCTAGTCTATTTTGTTCGCGCCCGTCTTGGCCACCATGTTGCCCGCGTACATGAGCG
>MVQS01000396.1 GCA_002067855.1 Syntrophaceae bacterium PtaB.Bin038 | reverse complement strand
TGACGAGCGAAATGGTGATGTAGGTGTCTTCATGGAGTGCGCCGGCCGGGATCTCCATCTTCGCCGCGCCCGATTCGGTCTCCACCGTGCCGCCCTCGGTCGCCGAGACCTTTGTCTGGACCGTTTCAACTACCTCGTCTTTCTTTCCCCCCTCATTACAAGCGGCGGCCCAAAAAAGCAGGACTGTCACCGCGCTCAACAGGTGACGGCACTTTTTAGCAAAATACATGGCGACCTCCTTGGATCCTCCCGGTTGTTCTTACAAGACAGGAAAGAGAATATTCCATATACATAGCAAAGTCAACACGAGCAAGAATATTTTTTGTTGATTCGTTTTCTTTTTCTGGTTATATTCTATGTGCTTCTGTTGCAACGGGAGGTTTGCCATGAAGACCGGAAAGGTGGTCGCAAGCGTGGTGCTGGTTCTTCTCGTCGCCTGTGGCGGCGCAAAGACCAAGACAAAAGAGGACAAGGATCTCGTGTCGTCTGACGATGATCTCATCCTTATTTCCGATGACGATACTATCCTGACCGACGAGCCGGCGGCCGATGACTCAATGAGCGATGATTCGACAAACGATGCCGAACCGACCGACGATGTCATTCCCGACACCCCGGCGACGGATGTCGATGTGATGCCGGTCACCTGCGGCAACGGCGCGCTGGACGGCGGCGAGGTGTGCGATAAGAGCACCGGGGTCCTCGCTAACTGCGTGGACATCAACAGCGAGTGGTACAGCGGTGGCAAGGCCTACTGTCAGGACAACTGCCTCGGTTGGGACACGAGCACCTGTCAGGAGGTCCCGCACACCTGCGGCAACGGGGTAAAAGAGGGGCCGGAGGCATGCGATGGCGACACGATCGCCTGCGCGACGCTCGATCCGGAGAAATACCAGAGCGGGACCGCCTTCTGCAACCAGTCCTGCACCGCCTACGCCGTCGAGGGATGCGTCGAAATAGAGCCCTCCGAGTGCGGCAACGGGACAAAGGAAGGGCTGGAGGTCTGTGACGGCGGGCTTGCCAATTGTGTCGACATCGATCCGCTCGCCTTCAGCGGCGGCAAGGCCTACTGCAAGAACGATTGCTCCGGCTGGGATACCTCGACCTGCACCGAACGACCGGCCGAGTGTGAATCAGAGCTGCTCATCGCCTCGAAGGATCCCTACGACTACGCCAAAGCGATCGGTCTCTGTATGGGAGTTCCCAAAGCGGAGATACTGCTTCCGAGCGGCGCCGTCGGTGTGAATGTGAACGGGCATGCGATGCTTCCGGCGCTCGGGGATGTCATTGTGCCGCTTCAGAGCGATAAGATGCTGGCTCTTTCCAGCGGGCAGGCGCTCAACCCGCCGAACAACACCAGCTTCGATCAAGCGACGACCTCAACGCCCCCCTCGGACTGGTACACCGCGAACGGCAACGCCTATCCTTCTTCTCCGGCGTGTGGCACGGTAGGGGCGACCGGCAACACCAACGACGGTGTCATGCTTCGCTTGGAGATAGATGTTCCGTCAACCGCTCGCTCATTCTCGTTCGACATCTACTTCCTTTCCTCCGAGTATCCCAACTATGTGTGCAGTCAATACAACGATCTTTTCGTCGTTCTCCTCGACAGTTCATTCACCACGACCAACGAACAGTTCAAGAATCCGCTCGACAAGAATCTCGCGGTCTTCGAGGGGAATGCGGTCGGCGTCAACCTTGCGCCGGCGGGGCTCTTTACCCAGTGCGTGAACACGAGCGGCAGCGGATGGGCAGTCACCTCCTGTGAAGGGACCGACGAACTCGCGGGAACCGGTTTCGCCTCGAACGGTGGTACCGGCTGGCTCACGGTGCGCGGCAATGTCGTCCCCGGCGAGACCATCGTTTTGCGTCTTGCGATATGGGACCTCGGCGATCACATTCTCGACTCGATGGTGCTCGGCGAGCCCCAGATCCTCGGGCAGGTCAAGGAGGCCTACAGGGACTGCGTGGAGCAGAAGGCCTCGGGGATCATCCTCAACAAGCTGCTCCATCACGCCTTCCGCACGGCCAAGCGCGTGCGGACGGAGACGGCCATCGCCGGCAACGCCGTCTCGGTGAGCTACGCCGCCGTGGAGATGGCCAAGAAGATCCTGGGGAGCCTCGAGGGCAGAACGGTCCTGCTGGTGGGGGCGGGCGAGATGTCGGAGCTTGCCGCCCGGCACCTGGTCGGCAACGGGGCGGGACGGGTCATCGTGTCCAACCGCACCTACGCGCGGGCCGTGCAGGTGGCCGAAGAGATCCACGGGATCCCCGTGGGCTTCGATCTCCTGGAGGAGAAGCTGCAGGAGGCCGACATCGTCATCAGCTCCACGGGCGCCGCGGGCCATATCCTCACGCCGGCGATGGTCCAGGGGGCGCTCCGCCGCCGGAAGAACCGCCTGCTCTTCCTCATCGACATCGCCGTTCCGCGCGACGTGGACCCCGAGGTGGGCCGCATCGACAACGTCTACCTCTTCAACATTGACGACCTGCAGGGCGTGGTCGACGAGAACGTGCGCAACCGCCTCCGCGAGGCCGAGAAGGCCGAGGCCATCATCGACGAGGAGGTCCTCAAGTTCGCCGAGTGGTACAACACCCTCGAGGTGGTTCCCACGATCGTGTCCCTGCGGGAGAAGGCGGAGTCGATCCTGCGGGCCGAGCTGGAGCGCTCCGGGTCGTGGCTGCGGGGCCTCGGCGAGGAGGACCGGAAGAACGTCGAGATCCTCGCGACGCAGATCGTCAACAAGATCCTCCACGACCCCGTCACGGGGCTCAAGGAGGAGAGCCAGACCAACGGGGCCATGCCGTACGTGGCCGCCGTCCGGAAACTTTTTCGGCTGGAGTCCGGTACGGTCCCGGAAAATGCGGAGGGGCAGGGCGGTTCAACGAACGAAGAAGGCGAGAAGGTAAGAAGGTGAGAAGGTTGGATTGGGCGGTCGACGATCGCCTGAAGAGTGTTTCTCCAACCTTTTGCGCGCGCGGTGCTTCTGCCGGCGTCGTGTTGATCGGTGCGAAAGCGTCGAGAGGGAAAGGAGAACGAACATCGGACGGGTACTGAAAGTCGGGACTCGGGGAAGCCGGCTCGCGCTCCAGCAGACGGGAATCGTCATGGAGGAGCTCCGCCGCCGCCGGCCGGGCCTCACCCTGGACGTTCACGTCATCAGGACGACGGGCGACCGGATGCAGGACGTGGCGCTGGCGCAGATCGGCGGCAAGGGCGTGTTCGTCAAGGAGCTGGAGGAAGCGCTGCTCGAGCGGCGCATCGACCTCGCGGTCCACAGCATGAAGGACGTGCCGGCGCTCCTGCCGGAGAGCCTCGAGATCGCCGCCATGCTCGAGCGGGAGGACCCGCGGGATGTGCTCATCTCGAAGGGGAACTTCAAACTCGAGCGGATCCCCCCGCGCGCCCGGATCGGCACGGGGTCCCTGCGGCGGGGCTGCCAGCTCAAGAACATTTACATGGATGTGGAGATCGTCCCCATCCGCGGCAATCTCGACACGCGGATCCGGAAGATCGAGCGGGACAACCTCGACGGGATCATCGTGGCGGCGGCGGGACTGAAGCGCATGGGCTGGCAGGACCGCGCCTCGCAGTACATCCCGCCGGAGATCATGACGCCCGCCATCGGACAGGGCGCCCTCGGCGTCGAGGTGCGCAGGGGCGAGGACGTGGGGGGGATCGTCTCCGTCCTCAACCACGAACAGACCTTCACCGAGGTGAGCGCCGAGCGGGCCTTCCTCGCCGTCTTCGGCGCGGGGTGCCAGGTTCCCATCGCGGCCTACGGGAAGATCGAGAAGGACTCGATCACCGTGACGGGACTCGTGGGGAGCCTCGACGGCCGGATGCTCGTCAAGGACCGCGTCCGGGGGCCCGTGGCCGAGGCCGAGCAGATGGGCCGCATCCTGGCCGAGCGGATCCTGGCCGCCGGGGGCCGGCAGATCATCGACGAGGTCTATCGCAAACTGTCGTAAGCAGGCAACAGGTAACAGGTAACAGGTAGCAGGAACATCCCTTTGACCATGATTTTAACCTGCCACCTGATGCCTGACACCTGGCGAGAGATACATGGATAGCGGGCAATGAGAAAGATTCGGGGGATCAACCTGTCGAAGAAGGGTAAAGTGTTCATCATCGGCGCGGGTCCCGGGGACCCCGGCCTGATCACGCTTCGCGGGGCCGAGTGCATCGGGCAGGCCGACGTCGTCGTGTACGACTACCTGGCCGGCGAGGGGCTCCTCCGCCGCGCCCGGAAGGACGCGCGGCTCATCTACGTCGGCAAGAAGGGCGGGGACCACACGCTTCCCCAGGGTCAGATCAACCGGATCCTCGTGGACGAGGCCCTGCAGGGCATGACCGTGGCACGCCTCAAGGGCGGGGACCCGTTCATTTTCGGCCGCGGCGGCGAGGAGGCCGAGGTCCTTCATGAGGCCGGGATCCCCTTCGAGGTCGTCCCGGGCGTGACCTCGGCCATCGCGGTGCCGGCCTTCGCGGGCATCCCGCTGACGCACCGGGGCTACACCTCGACGGTCGCCTTCGTGACGGGCCACGAGGACCCGACGAAGGGCAGGAGCGACATCAACTGGGCGGCGCTCGCCGGGATCGGCACCCTCGTGTTCCTCATGGGGGTCAAGAACCTCGCCAACATCGCCCGGAACCTCGTGGAGGGAGGGAAAGCCCCCGAAACGCCGGCGGCGCTCATCCGCTGGGGGACGACGCCCGGGCAGCAGACGCTGACGGGGACGCTGGCCGACATC
>MVQS01000395.1 GCA_002067855.1 Syntrophaceae bacterium PtaB.Bin038 | reverse complement strand
TGGACGGCGAGAAGCTCCTGGAGCGTGCCGTGAAGATCGCCACGGAGATCGTGGAGACGCCCCTGGAGGCCCTGAGGCTGGCCAAGAAGCTGATGATCGACTGTTCGGGCCGCGGTTTCGAGGAGTCCTTCTGCCAGGAGCATGACTGCGTGTTCCAGCAGTACCTGCTGAAGAAGGCCTCCGCCGCCTCCCGGCCGAAATGACAGGCGGCGTGTTGCGGGGCGGGTGCATCTTGCCTCTTGCTTTTTCCCCCGCTACCTGATACCAGCACTTCGTTGGATGGCGAACCGCGCGGCGGGCCGGGGGCGGCCCAACCGAGATGGAACTGTAAGGCATGTGCCGGCGCCGTTCGCGGGGGATGCGGCGGAGAAAGGGCCGCTGCGGCGAATGAGACCGGAACGACCGCGGAGTTGACCGATGAGATCCTACGTTGTTTTTTCATCCATGGGCCCGGATCGCCCGGGCCTGGCGAGGCAGATCGCGGAATTCTTCACGGCGCGGGGCATCAACATCGAACGCTCGCGCGGCTGCGTCCTCGGGGGGGAGTTCGGCATGGTCATCCTCACCTCGGGCAGCACCGACGACATCGAGAGGCTCATCAAGGACCTGGACAGCCTGCGGGAGAAGACGGGCCTGGAGATTCACGTGCGGAAAACCAAGGCGCCGCTTCACCGGGAGATCGCCCCTTCCATCCCCTACCGGCTGATTGCCACCTCCATCGACCGCCCGGGGATCATCCACCAGATCTGCAAGGCCCTGCACAGCAGGGGCATCAACATCGACGACATTGCCACCAACGTGGACAGCAACCCCGTCACGGGCGCCAATGTCTTCCAGATGGTCTGCTACTTTTCGCTGCCGCCGGCCGTGAAGATCCTTGACTTGAAGAACGACCTCAACCGCATCGGCGATGAATCCAACATCGATATCCGGTTCGATGCGGTGATCAGCAAGTAGGCGCATGACACGGCACGGCAACCAGCACGCGGCACCGTCCCTGAAACCCATCGTCGAGATAGCGGCCTCCATCGGCCTCGCCGAGGACGACCTGGAGACCTATGGGCGTTACAAGGCGAAGGTTCGCCTGGAGGCGATCCGTCGCTTTCAACGCCGTCCCGGCGCGTCCCTCATCCTCGTCTCGGCCATGACACCCACACCGGCGGGCGAGGGGAAGACGACGGTGTCCATCGGGCTCGCCCAGGCCCTGGCCCGGCTGGGCAAGGCCACCATCGCCGCGCTCCGGGAGCCGTCCATGGGCCCCGTCTTCGGCATGAAGGGCGGCGCCACCGGGGGAGGGCGCTCCCGGGTCCACCCGGTTGACGACATCAACCTGCACTTCACCAACGATTTCCACGCCGTGGAGAGCGCCCACAACCTGCTGTCCACCATGGTGGACAATTCGGTCTACCACGACAACCCGCTCAACATCGACCCGCGCAAGATCACCTGGCGCCGCGTCCTGGACATGAACGACCGCTTTCTCAGGGACATCGTCATCGGGCTCGGCGGCGCCATCAACGGCGTCCCGCGGGAAACGGGGTTCGACATCGTCCCCTCCAGCGAGATCATGGCCGTCCTGTGCCTCTCCCGGTCCTACGCGGAGCTCAAGGAGAAGATCCGCAGGATCCTGGTGGGGTTCACACACGACGACCGGCCGGTCGTCGCGGGGGACCTGAAAGTGGAGGGGGCCGTCACGGCGCTTCTGAAATATGCCCTGCTGCCCAACCTGGTGCAGACCACGGAGAACGTGCCGGCCATCATTCACGGCGGGCCCTTCGCCAACATCGCCCAGGGGACCAACAGCATCATGGGCACCGACCTGGCGCTGCGGCTGGCCGATTACGTGGTCACCGAGGCGGGCTTCGGGTTCGACCTGGGCGCGGAGAAGTTCTTCGACATCGTCGCCCCCTACGGCAACCTCGACCCGCGCATCGTGGTCCTCGTGGCGACGGTGCGGGCGCTGAAGTACCACGCGGGCGTCGCCCGGGAGGACCTCGACAGGTCCAATCCCCGGGCGGCCGTTCTCGGCATGGCGAATCTGCGCAAGCACTACCAGAACATCGACAAGTTCCGGATTCCCTGCATCGTCGCCCTGAACCGCTTCCCCTCCGACACGGACGAGGAGATCCGGGCCGTCGTCAAGGCCGCGGAGAACGAGGGGATGAACATCGCGCCCTGCGACATCTTCCGCCTGGGCGGCGAGGGGGGCCTGGAGCTGGCCGAGAAGACGGTTGCGATCCTGAAGCGGACCCCCGGCGGCTTCCGCCCGCTCTATGACTGGAACCTTCCCGTGGAGGACAAGATCTTCACAGTGGCCAGTGAGATCTACGGCGCCGTCTCCATCGATTACCAGCCCCTGGCCCGGCGCAACCTCGACCTGATCAACCGCTACGGCTTCGACAGGCTCCCCGTCTGCATCGCGAAGACCCAGCAGTCCCTGTCGGACAACCCCAGCCTCCTGGGGCTCCCCCGCGACTTCATCGTCACCGTCCGGGAAATCAAGATCGCCTCCGGGGCCGGGTTCCTCATCCCCATCACGGGCGAGATCCTCCGCATGCCCGGACTGTCGAAGATGCCCGCCGCCTACAACATCGACATCGACGACGAGGGCAACATCACCGGCGTGAGCAGCCCCGGCGAGATCGGCCCGCTGACGTGAGCCGTTTTCTTCTTTGCCCTGCCGCAGAGGCGGCGGCATTGCGCCCGAAGCAATTTGTAAAAGGCACCAGAACCGCCCTGATGAACCCGTCTTCCTGCCACCTGATACCTGACACCTCCGTGAGCAAGGACCCAACAGCCGTAAGGAAAGCGCAAAAAAAGAGCGATCACTGCATTGCAGGATCGCTCTTTTTCAGTATTGACGCTGTCAGCCTTACTTCAAGGAGCTCAGGATGTCCCGCGCGATGATGAGGCGCTGGATCTGGTTGGTGCCCTCGTAGATGGAGGTGATCCGGGCGTCGCGGTAGTAACGCTCCACGGGGAACTCGTTGGTGTATCCGTAGCCGCCCAGCATCTGGATCGCCCTGTAACAGGCCCTCTCGGCCGCCTCGGTGGCGTAGTACTTGGCCATCGAGGCCTCGCGGGCGAAGAACTTGCCGTTCTCCTTCTTGAAGGCCGCGTTCATCAGCAGCAGCCGAGCCGCTTCCAGCTCGGTGTACGATTCGGCGATCATCCACTGGATGGCCTGAAAGTTCGTGATGGGCTGGTCGAACTGGATGCGGTTCATGGCGTACTTGGTGGCGTACTCGATGGCCGCCTGCCCGATGCCGAGGCCCAGGGAGCCGATGCCGATGCGGCCGCCCGCCAGCTCGCCCACGGCGGTGCGGAAGCCGTCATTGACCTTTCCCATGAGGGCCGTTTTCGGGACGCGGCAGTCCTCGAAGAGCAGCTCGTTGGTGGCCGAGGCGTGCTGGCCCATCTTGTGCTCGGCGCGGCCGATGGTGAATCCCTTGGTCCCGTTCTCGATGAGGAAGGTGCTGATGCCCTTGCCCTTGGGGGCCTTGGGGTCGGTGACGGCCCAGACGACGAAGACGCCGGCGTACTCGGCGCTGGTGATGAAGATCTTAGAGCCGTTGAGGACCCAGGAGTCGCCGTCGAGGACCGCCGTGGTCCTCATCCCCGAGGGGTCGGACCCCGCCATCGTCTCCGTCAGGCCGAAGCCGCCCGCGTAGTACTCGCCCGAGGCGATCTTGGGAATGTAGGCCTTCTTCTGCTCCTCCGTGCCGATGGCCTGGATCACCTCGCAGACCATGTTGTTGACGGACATCGTGACGCCCGTCGAGGCGCAGGCCTTTCCGATCTCGGTGACGGCCAGGCTGAAGGCCACCACGCCGGCCTCGGAGCCCCCGTACTGCTCCTTCACGTTGATCGCCATGAGACCCAGCTCGCCCAGCTTCCTGAGGTTCTTCAGGAAGGTCTCCCGGTCGCCCTGCTGGTCCAGCTTGGCGGCGACGGGTTCCAGCTCCGACTTCGCGAAGTTGCGCGCCGTGTCCTGTATCATTTTCTGGGTTTCTGTCAGTTCCAGATTCATAAAACTCTTGCCTCCCCTCTCCAGAATTTAAGCTAGACGGTCATTGCGGGCGCAATGACGATCTTCTTTATCTGCTGTCAGCAGCAAGCAGCAAGGATCAAGCACCAGGGTTTCTTATGGAAGAAGATTTGTTCCGACCTTGTTGCTTGCTGCTTGTTGCTTGATCCTGTCAATAAAAACCACCCACCCGCGGGCGAACCCCCCGGTGTTGGGTGGATGATTGCCCATATCAGGGTTTGACGAAGAGGTCAAGGAGGGGTTCGTCGCCGAACCGCACCCCTTGACCTCTCTCCGTTTCAGGATTTCGATCAGCCGTTGATCAGCTTCTGGATCGACGCAGGGTATTCCACCTTCTGCGGCAGGAAGATCAGCTCGGGATCAACGAACTCTCTGAGCACGAACAGCTCCTTGTACGTGGGCTTCCTGGTCTCGCCCTCGACGCGGGAGACGTTGAGGTTGAACCCGCAGTTCTCCTTGATCTGGTCGACCGTGACGCCGGGGTGGAAGGACTTGAGGTAGATCTCGCCGTTCTCGTCGAAGGCGTAGTTGCCCATGTTGGTCACGACGGCCACGGGGCCCGAATTGGCGTATGCCGTGCCCTTCCAGACTTCCTTCTTGGGCTTCCACTCGTTGGTCTTGAAGTCCCAGCACCACCACCCGGGGGTCGTGGTGTAG
>MVQS01000394.1 GCA_002067855.1 Syntrophaceae bacterium PtaB.Bin038 | reverse complement strand
CGAGTCCCTGGAGTCGCGGGACCGTTCCCTGAGAGGGATCATGAAGAGCTGCCTCGACTTGCCCTTCTTCATGGGTGAGATCTGGCGGCTCGAGCAGAAGCTCCGGGCCGTCGGGAGACGGCCCGCCCTGGGCGAGGTCTTCAACTCCGAGCTGACCGTGCTGTCGAACCTTCACGTCAACCACGCCAAGCCCCTCCCGTCGGCTTACCTGCTGTCGCTTCCCTGGCGGGGCCTCTACTACCACGTCGGGGGCAAGCACCTCATGCTCGGCCTTCTCCGGAAACGCTTCGAGGACCTTCGCGGGGAGACGGTCGCCGATTGCGCCGTGGAGGCCGTCCGGGCCTCCGGCGGCCGCATCGAGGTCGACATCCGGTCGAAGGGCAAGTCGGCCGGCCTGCTGGGCCAGGCGCTGATCATCAGCGCCAAATCGCCGGCGCTGGAACCGTTCCTCGCGTCGGAGCGGAAGCTTTCGAGGCTGGCCCGCAGGCTCCGCAGGGTCGAGACCCCGCGGCACCCCTTCACCCTTCACCTGGGCGTCGACAGCCGGGGGCTCCCCGACCGCATGGGCGAGCACGTCATCCATATCCCGGAGACGCCTGCGGGGACGGAGCCGGGGCGGGTGCCCTTGCTGTACCTCGAATCGAGCGTCGCCGACGACACGGCGCTTGCGCCCCGCGGCAAGCGGACGCTCACCGTGACGTCCTTCCTGCCCCGCTCGCCCGCGCGGATGGCCGACAGCGAACTCATGAACGCCGCCGACGGCATGCTGGAGTCCCTGGCGGGGTTCCTTCCCTTTCTGCGGGAGAACATCGAGTACATGGATCTCGACGTCTCCGCGGAGGTCTCCCGGCGCTACCAGCAGATCGTCAACCCCCGCTACCGGTTCCCGGGACTCGCCCTGCCCGGTCTCATGACGCTGCCGATCCGCACTGCACTGCCGAATGTCCTGCTGACCGGGGGAATAAACTTTGCAGGCCTGGGGTTCGAGGGGGAGGTCCTCTCGGGGATGAAAGCGGGATTTCTCGCAGCGGGAGACAGGGTGCCATGAAAAAGACACACCGGGATTTCGAGATACAGACCCTGGGCAAGCCGAAGATCCCTTCGCCGCTCTCCGTGGGCTATTTCAAGGGCGACGATGAGCGGGTCCTGTGCGACATCCACATCGACTCCCGGAAAGTGCTTCCCGCGGGGCCCCTGCGCTCCATGTCCCTGGAAGTGGCGGGACCTAGGGCGATGATCTACTTCGAGCCCCAGAAGGTCAAGGCGGCCGTGGTCTCATGCGGCGGCCTGTGCCCCGGGATCAACGACGTGATCCGTGCCCTCGTCATGGAACTCTGGTTCCGCTACGGGGTCCGAAACATCATCGGCGTGCGGTATGGACTTCAGGGCCTGATCCCCCGGTACGGGCACGACTTCATGGAGCTGACGCCGGAGGTGGTGAAGGACATCCAGGACCTCGGCGGCAGCATCCTCTCCTCCTCCCGGGGCAACCAGGACATCGTCGAGCTGGTGGACTCCCTCGAGCGAATGAACATCAATCTCTTCTTCGTCATCGGGGGGGACGGCACGATGAAGGCGGCCCAGCTGATCACGGAGGAGACAAAGCGCCGGAAGCTCAAGGTCGGCGTGATCGGGATCCCCAAGACGATCGACAACGATCTGGTGCTGATCCAGAAGAGCTTCGGGTTCGACACCGCCATCTCCGAGGCCGTCAAGACGATCCAGTGCGCCCACGTGGAGGCGAAGGGGGCCCCCATGGGCATCGGGCTCGTGAAGCTCATGGGCCGTCAGTCCGGCCACATCGCCGCCTCGGCGGCCCTCGCGCAGGGGGATGCAAACTTCGTCCTCATCCCCGAAGAACCCTTCGATCTCGAAGGAGAAAAGGGGTTCCTCCGCCATCTCGAGAAGCGCCTGATCGCGCGGAATCACGCCGTGATCATCGTGGCCGAGGGCGCGGGGCAGGACCTGTTCTCCCGGAAGGGACCCGTCCGCCGGGACGCCTCGGGGAACATCCGGCTCAACGACATCGGGGTGCACCTCAAGGAACGGATCGAGGAGTATTTCAGAAAAAAGAAGATCGAGATCAACCTGAAGTACATCGACCCCAGCTACATTATCCGCAGCGTTCCCGCCAACGCCAGCGACAGCATCCTCTGCGGCGTGCTCGCACAGTACGCCGTCCACGCCGGGATGGCGGGCAAGACGGGCATGCTCGTGGGCCTGGTCAACGACGCCTACGTGCACCTTCCGTTCCGGGCCGTCGCCTCCCGGCGGAAGAACATCGACCCCCGCGGCAACATCTGGATGCTGGTCCTCGAATCGACGGGGCAGCCCCCTTCCATGAAAAACTAAAAATCGCTTGCATTCCCCGCTTTGTTGGTTTAGATAATCGGACCGATTTCTTTCTGCGAGGTATCCTTATGGCCAGAGTCTGCGATGTCTGCGGCAAGGGCCCCGTCGTGGGTCACAACGTCAGCCACGCCAACAACAAAACGAAGCGGGTCTGGTACCCCAATCTCCAGAAGCTCCAGGTCGTGGACAGCAACGGGTCCGTGAAGCGGATGAAGGTCTGCACACGATGCCTGCGATCGGGCTCCGTGCGAAAGGCCCTATAGGCCCCCGTCGAACCCCGACGCTGCGATCTCCCGAAGCGTTGCCGACAGGAACTGTTCGTGGTCGGCAACGCTTTCGATTCCCTTCAGCAGGAGGTCCCGCACGTCCCGCCGCACCGGGTACCCGCCTTCACCCCCGTAGAACTTCCAGAGGAACAGGTCGATCCGCCCCTCGAGGCTGACCGACCGCCGCAGGGTCTCGTCCCGGTAGGCCGCCATCCCCTGCAGCAGCGCCTCCCTCGCAAGCCCCGCCGGCAACGCATAGGCCCAGGCGAGCGTGCCGACGAGCCCGTCGATGCTACCCCCGAGGGTCGCGTCCACGGCCCGGGAGAACAGCCCGACGATGTCCGGGTGCCGCTCGCGGATCACCAGGTCCACGGCCATCTCGACGACGAGGTGGGATCGGTAGAGCGCCTCGCCCTCGTCGATCGGCCTTCCGAGCCTCCGGTGCATCCCCATCATGTCCGGCACGAGCGCCGATCCCTTCGTGAACGCGTACCCCCCCGATTCGTTTTCGGAGCGGTCGTGGCCGTTCCGGGTGATGTGCCCGTGGTGGGACAGGTCGTCGACGAGCAGGTGAAACTGGATGAAGCGGGCCCTCTCGCGGCCCGCCGGCGCGACGGAGAATCGCTCCATCCGGTGCGTCCTCTCGGGCGTGATGTCCCGGTGGATCGGGAGGATGTCGGGCATCACATTGTAGATCAGGATGTCCAGGTTGTCCGCGACCGGCCGGCGGCCTGCATACTCCCTCAGCAACAGGGTGTGCGTGTTGAGCAGCATCGTTGACGACCCGCCTTCTCTTGGACGTTTGCGAGCCCCCGGTCTTCGGTTCAACCGGGAAGCTCCCGGAATCGGATCCCCATCTCCCCCCGCAGGGCCTCGAGAACGCAATCGAGGTCGCGTCCGCAGCCGTCCGGGACGCACAGCATCACCACGGCCTCCCGGGGGTCGACGGTGCTCGCAGTCGCCAACCCTTCGTGGCTCTCGATGACGAACTGAAACCGCGCGATGTCGCGCGGTGCCATCCGGAAACGACGTATCGTGCGTCCCGTCATGGCGGGGATCCCCCGAAATCCTTTTTATATCCGTAGCATCGGAGCGGTCGAAGATCAACGGGGAATAATTCTTCACTTGACAGGAAACCCGGCGCTGTTAATATACACCGTGTCAACAGGCCCGACATCCGCAACACAGGCCTGCGAACCCGTCCGGCGGAAGAGCATCCTTTTATGCTGCCCATAACAAGATGGAAACTGTCCGAGGCAAGGGAGGACCTCCAGTCTCTGTTTGCCGAGGAATTCAAGCTGAACCCCATCGTCTCCCAGATTCTCATCAACCGCGGCATCACCGACCTCGACACGGCGCGGCGCTTCCTCACCCCCTCGCTGCACGACCTGCACAACCCCTT
Organism: Syntrophaceae bacterium PtaB.Bin038; assembly: GCA_002067855.1. Classification (GTDB taxonomy): domain Bacteria; phylum Desulfobacterota; class Syntrophia; order Syntrophales; family UBA2192; genus UBA2192. Next base: position 1,392 of record MVQS01000394.1, on the reverse strand, counting down.
CCTCATGAAGGACATGAAGGAGGGTGTGGCCCGGATGATCCGCGCGATCCGGGGCAAGGAAAAAATCGCGATCTACGGCGATTACGACGCCGACGGCATCACCGCCCTGTCGATCCTCTACCGCTTCCTGCACGCCATCCACGAGAGGGTCATGTACTACATCCCCGACCGTGTGGACGAGGGGTACAGCCTGAACCGGAAGGCCATCGACAGGCTCAAGGCGCAGGACATCAGCCTGATCGTGACGGTGGACTGCGGGGTGTCGGACCGGGAAGAGATCGAATACGCACGCACGCAGGGCATCGAAACGATCGTGCTGGACCATCACGAGGTGCCGGCGGCCCTTCCCGCGGCGGCGGCGGTGATCAACCCCAACCGCAGCGACTGTCCCTTCCCCTTCAAGCATCTGGCCGGCGTGGGCATCGTCTTCAACTTCCTGATCGCCCTGCGGGGCGGCCTGCGCAACATCGGGTTCTGGTCGGACCGGACCTACCCGAACCTGCGCGTCTACCTCGACCTCGTCGCCCTGGGGACGATCGGCGACCTGTCGCCGCTGGTCGACGAGAACCGCATCTTCGCCCGGATCGGCCTCGAGCTGCTCAACGAGGACCGCCGCGTGGGACTCAGGGCCCTGCGGGAGACGGCGGGGCTTGGCAACACGGTGATCGATTCCGGGGCGGCCTCGTTCGCCCTGATCCCCCGGATCAACGCCGCGGGCCGGGTCGGGACCCCCGATGACGCCGTTCGGCTGCTGCTGACGGAGGACCCCGCCGAGGCCCAGAGGATCGCCTCGAGGCTGGACGCGTGCAACCGGGAGCGGCAGCGCCTGGAGAAGACGATCTTCGACGAGATCATGACGCGGATCCACTCCATGGGCGACGCGAAGGACAAAGGGGCCCTCGTGCTGGCTTCGCCGGAATGGCACCCCGGTGTGATCGGGATCGTCGCCTCGAGGGTCGTCGACCGCTTCTACCGCCCCACGATCCTCATCAGCCTCAAGGACGGCATCGGCAAGGGGTCGGGACGCAGCATCGCCGAGTTCAACCTCTACGAGGGGCTCAAGCTCTGCGACCCGCTGCTCCTTTCCTACGGGGGGCACCGCTACGCCGCGGGCATCTCGGTGAAGGAAAGCGACATCGAGAAGCTGAGCGAAGTGCTGGGGGATATCGTCAAGGAGGGTCTCGTCGTCCAGGAGCTGATCCAGGAGACCTCCATCGACGCCCTGTGTAGCCTGAACCGGATCACCCATGATCTCGTGTCGCAGTTCGACCGCCTTGCCCCCTTCGGCACCCGAAACCCCGAGCCCATCCTCTGCACCCGCAACGTCCAGGTCTCCTACCCCACCGTGGTGGGGAACAGGCACCTCAAGATGCGGGTCTACGGCGACGGCGT
>MVQS01000393.1 GCA_002067855.1 Syntrophaceae bacterium PtaB.Bin038 | reverse complement strand
CGGAGTCAGCGCCCGGCGGCGGGCGCAGGCCCGTTCCCCGGCAGCCGGTCGACGATCTGCCCGGCCGCCTGCTCGAGCACCTTCTGCAGGGTGACCGCGCGCTCCGAAGGGGTGTCCTCTGAGTGCTGCATCTCGTTGACGCCCTCCCAGGCGATGCTGCCCTCGGCCGAGTCCCAGATCTGGAAGAACAGCCGGATGCTGGCCTGCTTGGTGGTGAAGACCCTCAGGCCCAGGACGCTCAACCTGCCGTCGGAGCCCTGCGTGAAGCCCGAGAGCTTGAGCTGGCCCAGGTAGCGCATGCCCGTGGCCTTGCTGACGCTCTTCAGGCTGTCGTGCTTGAAGAGGCCCGTATCGCGGTAATCCACGTACATCTGCTTGTAGGCTTCCTCGAGACCGGCCCGGTTGACGGCGCTCAGCGTCTGGGGAAGGGTCTTGACGGGGATGTCCGGGCGACGGGCGTGGAGCGCCTCGGTGAAAATGAACGCGACGGCCTGCTTCTCCTCCTCCTGCCCCGTGACGGTGGAGGGGGTGATGAAGGCCAGGCCGTGGCGCGCCAGGTCCGAGCCCGTCAGCGCGAATGCCCGGTGCTGGGTCGAGTGATAGGTCTGCGGAAGGGCGCACCCGACGCTGATCGCCGCAAGGGCCGCGACGGCTGGGTACCGGAGGCTCTGAAACAGGGTGCTTAGCACGGGTCGTTCCCCCTTTCTATTGACACCAGTATGCCAGAGTCCGGCGAGGATGCAAGGGTCTCTGACGGAGACGATGCCCGGCTTTCCCGGGTGCCGCGCTGCGCCGTTGACTGCCGGTGCGCCCCCGGGGGCCGGGTTCCGTTGCGGGGCCGTTCGAGAGGCCCCGGTTGATCCCCCCGCAGCATCGTTGTATAGTGAACCGAGGAAATTCCGCTTGCAGCCTCTCCTGCCGCCCGGGAAGGCCCGACGGGCAGGCCGGAGACAGAGGGGCCCATCGTGAAAAAGAAGCTCATTCTCATCGGCGCTGCCGCCGCGGCCGTCCTGGCCGTGGCGATCGTCGTCCTGGCCACACAGGCAAACCGCATCGTCAAGCATCAGCTCGAGCAGGCCCTGGGCGAGAACTTCGCCGTCGAGGGCATCTCCCTGGGCTGGAACCGTGTCGAAGTCGTCGAGCCGCGCTTCCTGAAGGAGGGACGGGTGACGGCGCAGGCCCGGCGGATCGTCCTCGCGCCGGACATCCTCAGCCTCCTCAGGCGCGACATCTCCGTCTCCAGCGTCGTCCTCGAGGGGCCGTCCCTGGCCCTCGAGATCGACCGGGACGGGCGGCTCGTGATGCCCGCCGCGACGGGGAGGAAGCCGGGGGCCCCCTCCGAATCGAAGCCGATGCCCGTGACGATCGGCCGGGTCGAGATCGCCGACGGCACGCTCGTCTTCCAGGACCACAGCCGGCCGGAACCCAACCGGGTGGAGCTGCGGAACCTGCACCTGCGGCTCGATCACCTCGCCTACCCGCTCGAAGAGCGGTCCTCGACCTTCGACTTCCGGACGGAGCTTGCCGGCGGCCTTGTCGCGGGGTCCGCAAGCGGCCGCGGGTCCGTCCGTATCGATGCACCGGCCGTCAGCGGCACCTTCGAGGGGCAAAACCTCGTCATCCTCGACGGGGGCGGGGAAGGGCCGGTCTCGCGCGTCCGGATGCTGAGCTTCTCGGCGGCCCTGGAGGGGGCGAAGAAGCCCCTGCTGCTCTCCGACCTGACGCTGGTCAAGCCCTACCTGCGGCTGCAGACCGACCGGCGGGGGAAGCTCGTCTCCCCGGTGCCCGGCGGCCCGCCGAAGAAAGCAAAGGCGGGCAAAGAGGACGTCGGCCACCCGGTGGAGGTGAAGAACCTCAAAATCGAGGGCGGCGAGCTGCTCTACCTGGACGGCAAGATCGCCCGGCCGCCCCATCCCGTGCGCATCACCGACATCGACCTCACGGCCGATCAGCTTGCCTTCCCGGCGGACGGCCGGGTCACGGCCTTCAGGCTCGCCGCCCGCCTGCCCGGCAGCCAGGGCACGGGTGAGCTGTCCGCCTCCGGGACGACGGCGCTCGCGTCGCTCGACACCGGCGCCGCGGTGGCCCTCCGAAACCTCGATCTGACCGCCTTCAAACCCTACGTGCGCAGGAAGGGCGACGTCGACATCACCAGGGGCTTCATCGACCTCGACGTGGACCTGGGCATTCGGGGCCGCATGCTCCGCGCCCCGGCGCGCTCGGTGCTGCGCGACCTCCGGTTTGCCGGGCGGGGGGGTCTGACGGACAGGTTCCTCGGGGTCCCGCGGGACCTCGTCGTCAACGCGCTCAGCACCGGGGGCAACCGCATCGAGATCGACTTCGTCGTCGAGGGCAGCCTGGACAACCCGACCTTCAGCCTGCAGGAGAGCATGGTCACGCGCCTCACCATCGCCCTCGCCCGGTCCCTCGGGCTCTCCGCCGTCGAGTCGGGCGGGCAGGCGGTCATCCAGGGCGGCCGCATCCTCAGGGGCGTGGGGGATGTCATGAAAGAGCTCATGAAGTGAGCATCCGCCGCTTCCGCTTGTTTCCCGTTGCAGAAGGGCGATCCCCCGGGGCGATTGACGATCCTCTTCTTGACATGGACCCGTCCAACCTCATAAAAAGAAACCCGACGTGCCTTCCCGGCGCTGCCGCCGCCATTTGCACGAAGGCCGTCGGCAGGGGACAATGAAGCAGCCGGTCTGGAAATTCCGCCCCATGTCCAGGGGAGAGATCAACGTGGACCCCATCGAAGGGGAGTTCTTCTCCACGGAGATCCTGGGAAGCCTCTCCGACGCCGTGGTCCGCGAAGCGATCCAGAACTCCCTCGACGCCGGCCTACCCGGTCAACCGGTCCGACTCGCCGTCACCTTTCCGTCGGCGGACCGGAAACCCCCTGCGGATGCAGCCGCGCGATACCTCAGCGGGCTTCGGGACCACCTCGAGGCGAAGGGCAGCGGCCTTGCCAACGGCGTCGACTTCGAACGTCCCATGGACTTCCTCCTCATCGAGGACTTCGGCACCCGGGGGCTTGCGGGAGACATCCGGGACGACGGCAACCAGGATGAAACGGCCGCGAAGAACGACTTCTACTACTTCTGGCGGAACATCGGCCGCGCCGTTGAAGGCACCACGACAAGAGGGCGCTGGGGCCTGGGGAAAACCGTCTTCCAGGCCGCGTCGAGAATCAACTCGTTTTTCGGCCTGACGGTCCGGCAGGGCGAAGCCCGGCGCCTCCTGATGGGTCAATCCGTTCTCAAGATCCACCGGGTAAACGGCCGGCGCTACGCGCCGTACGGGTATTACGGGCGATTCGAGGACGACTTCGCCCTGCCCGTCGAAGACCCCGAGCAGATCGATCGGTTCTGCAGCGATTTCTCCGTCCGCCGCGCCCTCGAGCCCGGCCTTTCGGTGATGATCCCCTACCCCGATGAGGAGATCGGGATCGAGTCCGTGATCCGCTCGGTGATCCATCAATATTTCTTCCCCATCCTCTCGGGGGACCTCGTCGTGACCGTCTCGGGGGGCGCCCATGAGCAGGTGCTGGACGGGGGGAATCTCTGCGACTACATCGAGAGCACGGGCTGGCAGGACCGCAGGGCCCTGGTCCGCCGCCTCGAGTTTGCGAAGTGGTGCCTGGCGCAGCCCGAGTCCGCCCTCGAGGTGCTCGGGGAGCCGAGCCCGGGGCGGGCGCCCAAGTGGGACGAGGCGCTGTTCGAGCCCGGGCAGCTGGATCGGCTGCGCCGCCGGTTCGATGCGGGCGAGAGGCTCGCCTTCCGCATGCCCCTCTGGGTGGAGCCGAGGAAGAAGGCCGTCGAACATTCCCACTTCAGGCTGTTTCTGGAGCGCGACGCGCAGCTCGACAGGGGGGAGGACTTCTTCATCCGCGACGGGATCACGGTCACCGGGGTGTCGTCGCAGCGCCAGAAGGGCATGCGGGTCATCGTCGCCGTCTCCGACAGGCCCCTCTCGAAGCTCCTCGGCGATTCCGAAAACCCCGCCCACACGGAGTGGCAGGAGCGCTCCCCCAAGTTCAAGAACCGCTACACCCTCGGGCCCGCGTGCCTGCGCTACGTCAAGAACAGCCCCCGCGAGGTGATCCGCATCCTCACCACGCCGGCCGACGGCCGCGACCCGAAGCTGCTGAGGGATCTCTTCTACGTCGACCTCGAGCCGGAGCAGGGGGCCGCCGCGGGCCGGAAGAGCCCGAAAGACGGTCCCGGGGCGGGTCCCGCCGACGGCGCCGGCGCGGCGGCAGGGGCGCCCCCGAGGCTCCTGCTCGGCCGCGTCAAGGGCGGGTTCAGGCTTTCCCTGCATCCCGAGGCGAAAACCTACCCGCGCGTCATCGACCTGGAGATGGCCTACGACGTGCGGCAGGGGAACCCCTTCCGGCTCTACCGGCCCTATGATTTCGATCTCGGGAAGCCCCCGATCCGCATTGAAGGGGTCGCGCTCACCTGGCGGGTCACACAGCCCAACGGGCTGAAGGTCACGACCGAGCAGCCGGACTTCCAGCTCACCGTCACCGGCTTCGACGGCAACCGCGATCTCAAGATCCGGATCCTCACGGCTCAGGACAAGATCCCATGATCCGACGCGTCAACTTCACGGGCCGTCGAAAGATCGCACGGTCTCGGCTCCACATCCTGCTGTACGGCACGCAGGAGGGCGGCCTCGCCTTCGACGCCGGGCTCGACGTGGAGACCCTGCAGCTCCCGCTCGAGGCCCGGATCTACGTCGAGGCCTACCGCAGGACCTACCTGAGGCGCTTTGCCTGCGGGACCGTGGCGCAGCCCCGGATGCCCCGGGGTCAGGTCCTCGACGGGCTGGATGCGGGCGCGCACGTGCTCTTCCGGGTGAAGATCGTCGACGGGAAAGGCCGGATCCTCGCCGGGGCCGACCGCATCAGCCCCCGGCGCCCCGAGGACGAGGACGCCGGGAAGCTGTGCCTGCTGCCCGTCGAGTTTGCCGACCTGGGGTCCTCGATCTGGCGGCTCGACCTCGACGGCGAGTGGCCCAGCCTTCAGCTCAACAACCGGATCGACAACATCCGGGAGATCGCCCGGGCCGACGAGGCGTTCCAGGCGCTCGTCTACCCGGAGGTCGTCCGGCAGATCCTGACCCACATCGTGATCGCCGAGGACCACACCGATCCCGACACGGACCCCGACGACTGGATGAGCCTCTGGCTCCGTTACGCCATCGGCCTCATGGGCCGCAGGGCCCTCCCGCCCTCGGGCGGCGAGGACCAGGTCGTCCTGGACAAGGGGCGCTGGATCGACGACGCCGTGGAGGCGTTCTGCGCGTCCCGGCGCCTCGTCGATCGCTTCGTGCAGAGCCGTCAGGCGTTGGAGCGGCCATGACGAACCGATTGAGAATCCTCAACGACAGGGGGATCGCGCTCTACCGGGACTATCTCGACGCGCTGCGGGCCGGTTCGGAGCGCAAACCCCCGCTGGAACTGCTCGACGACCCCTGGTGCTCCGCGCGGGTGCCCCTGGACGTGACCCTCGAGGCGAAGTCCTTCCCGAGCAAGCTGGCCGCCGGGAAATATCTCGACGAGGTCCTGCGCCTGCTGCCGCAGTCGCAGATCGAGCGGCAGGTGGGCCTCTGGAGCTGGCTCACCCTGTTTTACTTCGACGAGGTCTGCCCCGTGAACCGGTACGGCAGGCGCGTGACGGGGCCGCACTACCGCTACATCCTGGACACGGATTTCCGGCGGTTCCACCGTCACCTGCTCCTGGGGCCCTGGACCGCCTACCGGCTGCACGGCGACAACGCGGCGCTTCTGCTCTACGGGCCCCTCCACCAGACCAACCGGTTCTTCATCGAGCTGACGGCCCGCCAGGCGCTGTTCACGAACCGCGGCGTCATCGACGCGGCGACGCACCTGTATTACGACCCGAAGACCGGACGGGCCAGGAGGGGCGCCGGCAGCCCGGAGCGCAAGCCCGGTACCCTGATGCGCTTCATCGACGTCGTGCAGCAGCTCGACCTGACCCACGACCTGTTCAGCATGAAGGGCCCCGAGGTGGCGGCCCTGCTGCCCGAGGAATTCACCCCCTGGCGGCAGAAGGCGAAAGAGCAGAGATCCTTCCTGCGGAAGCTGTTCAAAAGAGACCGTTAGGGTTCCACGGCCGCCGCTTTCCTCACTGAATGGGGCGCATAGGCGGCCCGGCAGACCGCAGAATTATTGTTGACATATTCACAACAATCGTTGTAAATATATCAACAATGGTGGGCGATGCTTCATAAACTTTTTTCCTCCAAGTTGCGTGTCGATTTGCTGGGCCTTTTTTTCGGGCGGCCGGACGAAGAGTTCTATGTCCGGGAAATCGGCAAGATGCTGGGGGACGATGTAGGGAATATCTCCAGGGAACTAAAGAATCTCGAGAGCATCGGTCTTCTCATCAGCCGGAGAAAAGGAAATCTCAAGTATTATCACCTGGACCGCAAATTCCCCCTCTACGGGGAACTTCGCTCGATCATCCTCAAAACCAGGGGTGCAGTCGGGATCATTCAGAATGCGCTGGCCGGGATGAAGGGAGTCGAGTATGCATTCATCTTCGGTTCCATCGCTGCCGGGCGTGAGACGGCACGGAGCGACATCGACCTGATGGTGATCGGTCAGGTGCCACTGGAGCGCCTGATCAAGGCGCTGAAAGAACCGGAAGAGCTCCTCGGTCGCGAAATCAGCCCCTCTCTCTATGATCTTCGGGAGATCGAAAAGCGGTTGAGAGAGAAAGAGCCGTTTATCAGCCGGGTGCTGCAGGAGCCGAGAATCATGTTGGTCGGAGAGGAAGATGGCTTACGAAGGCTTGCTGAAAAAAGGGGTTGATTAGACCGTTTGAGGCGGCCCCGTCTCAGATGGCCGACAGGCTCGGGCTTGCCAAAAGGGATGTCGAGACGGCAAGAAGCGTGTCCAATGCCGACCGGGTATACAACATTGCCGATAATGCGATGTTGCAGGCTGCCAGGGCACTCATGTTCGCGGAGGGATACAGGACGGCCGGCGGTGAGGGGCAGCACAAGACGGTTGTCCAATTCGCGGAATCGGCATTAGGACGATCGTTCGAAGAAGAAGTTCGTTTCTTCGAGAAAATGCGAGTGAAGCGGAACCGGGCGGTATCCGATACCGCCGGTATCGTTTCCGAAGTGGAAGCCCGACAGGCCGTTGAGTTCGCTGAAAGATTCATCTCCATTGTCGAAAATGCGCTCGGGAAGTGACCGTATGAAGACAGCCCCCGAAGAAACAACCGAAACGAACACGCGTGCCCTACGCCCGACTTTCCCCGCCGCGCAGCGGCCCGTCCCCCGTCTTTTCTTTTGATGGTACAGACCAAATAGACTATTCCCCATGCCGGCCGCCGCCTTTTGTCTTGTCGGGCTGCCGAATTTCAGGGATACTGGTCCCTGACATCAGACACCCTTTCGGAAGGAGCCGCACCCATGTCCCTCCTGTACTCGAAATATGCCCTCGGCCCCCTGACCCTGCAGAATCATCTGGTCATGGCGCCGATGACGCGCAACCGCGCGACCGACAACATCCCCAACGCCCTCATGGCCGAGTACTACGCGCAGCGGGCCTCGGCGGGACTCATCATCACCGAGGGGACGTCGCCCTCGCCCAACGGGCTGGGTTACCCGCGCATCCCGGGGATCTTCTCGCCGGCCCAGGTCGAGGGGTGGAAACGCGTCACCGGCGCGGTGCATGCCGGGGGGGCGAAGATCTTCGTGCAGCTGATGCATTGCGGACGGATTGCCCACCCGCTGAACCTTCCCCCGGGGGCGCGCATGCTGGCGCCTTCCGCCGTGGCGGCCGCAGGCGAGATCTACACGGACGCCGGGGGCCTCAAGCCGCACCCTGCGCCGCAGGCGATGAGCGGGGCGGATATCACGAGCGCCATCGCGGAATTTGCGCAGGCCGCGAAGAATGCCGTGAGTGCGGGGTTTGACGGCATCGAGCTGCACGGCGCGAACGGGTATCTGCTCGAGCAGTTCATCCGGCCGAACACGAATCGACGCACCGATGCCTACGGCGGCCCGATCGAGAACCGCGCGCGTTTCGTGCTGGAGGTGGCGGAGGCGGTGACGGGGGCCGTCGGCAGCGACAGGGTGGGCATCCGCCTCTCCCCGTTCGGCGTGTTCAACGACATGCCGCTGTACGACGCGATGGAGGCGGACTACACCTACCTGGCGCAACAGCTCGACGCCCGCGGCCT